>VHBT01000025.1 GCA_016871815.1 Candidatus Dependentiae bacterium | reverse complement strand
CTTGGGAGCCATTTATTGCGTGGTTTTCAGATGCAATTTTTCGCATTTCTGCTTCGATGAGAGGTAAATCGCTTTCTTTAAAGCTTTTTGTTGGTAAAAAATCATAAAAAAAACCATCTTTTGTAACTGGTCCGATAGTTGGAAGAGTGCCCGGGAATAAACGCAAAACAGCTTGTGCGCAGAGATGGGCGGCAGAGTGACGGACTTTGTAGTGGTCGTCGATAATTTTCATGAAAACTCCCTGAAAGAAAATGCATGACTAAAAAAAGTGGGCACAGTATTTAATACGTGCCCATAAAAAGATAAAAAAAGTTTAGCAAAAAATAGCTTTTTTAAAAGCCTGGTCGTGGCTGTTGTATCTGAAAGGATTTTCTTCGGGAGCCTTTTCGGGAGTGCTCGTTTCCTGTTCCGAAATGCTTTTTACCATGTTTTTTGTTTTTGTGTTTAAATCCTTTTGTGTTTGATTCAGGCTTTGGTTCTTGCACGGGTGCTTTTTCTAAAGTTTGAGCAAGTATTGGCAACTCATTACCGCTTGTACAAATTCCGCCAAAAGCAACCAAAGCAGCAAGTATTACATTTTTAGTTTTGAACATTTTAAACTCCATAGTGTTCTCTTTTTTAGCAAGATTATATCGCTATTTTATTCTTTTTAAAGGTGAGGTTTTTTGCATTGGCATAGTTGTAGAGTCTACGATTCGAGTGAGAGCCGTTATTTTAATTTCGTAATTCTTTATTATTTTAAGTTTTAGCTCTTTAAAATTCAGAAATATTTCAGGGATCGTTGTGCATGAATAGTCTAATCCGTCTAGAATTTGTCTTCCTTCAAAATAATCTTGTGGTGAGAGTGTTGCTTGATATCGTTCAAAGATTGTATGTGCGCTTGCTATAAAATCGATATTTTTAGATGCTTTTTTTCGTCTTTTCATTACAATTCGAAGACTGTCGAATATTTTTCTTAGACCTGTTTTATCGAGAAATTCCATAAAAAGATGTTGCCAGAAAATAAGGCTTTCCATATGACTGGAGTGACTTTTGATAGATGCAATTATCATGCGATATTCCATTATCTTTTCTCGTGTTGCCGCAGAAGATGGATCGGCGATTGGCTTTAGGTGAACGATTCTCCGAGATGAAGAAGAACTGCTCAGACTGCTTGCCCCGCTGGAAGATGATCCGCTTAAGGAACTTGCAGAGGGTGATTCGGGATGTGTTAGTTTTCCTGTGACGATATGTGTAAGGTGAGAAAGAGAAGAAATGCGTTTAATTGGCGGAAGAGGTGAAAAGCTTGAAGTTAGAGGTTCTGCAACTGGGGTGCTTGGGGGTGTTGGGGCGCCTGGAGTTGATGGATCATCTTTATTGGCGTTAAGAACTGATATGATCAGCAGCGATGAAAGGATATATTTTACTTTATATACATTTTTCATAGGACACTTAAAATTACTTTTTATTGAGTGATTCTAGTGTCCTTGATCTGGTAAATTTTTGTTAAGAATTTACTATTTTTTAATCGTCTCTAGGTCTAACTAAATATTTCTTTTAAAAGCGGGCAAACCAATAGCCAATTATTTTTTAAGCTTTCTCCTGGAAGTAGATTCCCGAAAGCAAAAATGATTTGAGCTCTCAGATCCCAGCTTGCTGGAGAATTAAGGAAATCTGAAATGGAAAATGAAGAACCTCCAGGATAAACAACGTGTTCTATTAATTTACAGATGTTTTCGGGTACAACGGTTCCCTCGAAAAGCAACGCATAATCTTCTGGGGTTATTTTTTCAAAGAGTTCTCTAGTTTCAAGGCTAAAAAAAACTTTCGACGTTGAAATTTCCCTTCTTTCTGGTGATCTACATGGAGAAGGTGGAGTTATTATATCCTTTAATATCAGTGATTCTTTAGTTAGAGAACATTCTGTTGAAGAAGAAATCTCATCGGGATCTGTTTCGATTGATTCAACCTGTTTAAAAAAATCCTCGATATGCAAAAGAATGATGGCAACTTTTATCTTTAGATTTTCAGAACAAAAACGAAATAAAAAGTTTAAACAATTCGTTTTTTGGACAATAAAGTAAGGAATTATGAGAGATTTATCTTCAGGGGTTTTACGTTCCCATGTTGGCTTTAAAAAAGCAAAAACAGCATCAAGGTTCTCTCTTGATAAAAAATCAAACAAGTCCTGTGTCTCTACGGTTGAAAGAAATTCTTCTGAAGATACAAATCTTTTTGCAGCAACTGGTTGCGCCAGAAGAGTAAAGAAAAGCAGTAAATATAAGATTTTTTTTAGCATAACGGTATCCTGAGATTTTGAAAAACCCTTTATAATTAAACTAGAATTTGCTCAAAGATTCGTCAACAATTAAATTAGGTGATACTGTTCGGATAAATAGCTTTTTGTGAAAAACAAGATTGTTGTTTTTACGTAATTTTTTTGAATTCTAAGGTTAAGGGTATTGAATGGTTGAGAAAAACCTGTATCAGGTATCTTCTGAGAGAATTTTTGTTCTAGATACCAATGTGTTGTTATATGACTGGAAATCGATTTATTCATTTACTGGAGCCACTATTATAGTTCCATTGGTGGTTTTAGAGGAGCTGGATTCGTTTAAGGGTGAGTCTTCCGAGCGGGGGCGAAACGCACGAAGGGTTATTCGGATTTTTGATGAAATTCGTGCCGGGGGTTCTCTGGCTGATGGGGTTATCATCAAAACAAATAATGGGCATTCTCTTTTGAGGGTTGTTCAATTTTCGTCTAATGACATTGTGTTTGACGCATCAAATGATAATAAAATCATCGGTGTGGTTGATAAATTGTCCTCATCGGGTGCCAAGGTAACATTTATAACAAAAGATATTAATGCGCGGGTAAAAACAGATCTTTTGGGCTTGCAGGCAGAAGACTATGTTGTTGAAAATGTTTCGATTGAGACTCAATACAAAGGATGGTCATCGTTTGAAATGTCGCCAGCAGATGTGAAGCGCATTTCGATTGATGGAGTTCATGAATTGGTTGATATTTCTGATTTGTACGAAAATCAATTTATTCATGTAAAGTCAGATTTTGAGCGATCGTATGAGCGATTATTTAAGTTTGTTCGCGGTAAAATAGTTGAGGTTGAGCCGTTTGAGCAGCTCTGGGGGTTTGGCGAAAAAAACATTCAACAGCGAATGGCGTTGGACTTGTTACTTGATGATTCTGTAAGTTTATTATCGCTGATTGGTTCTGCGGGAACGGGAAAAACGTTTTTGACTCTTTTGGCTGGTATGTACAAAGTTTTAAAGCAAAATATGTACCGAAAAATGTTAATTGCTCGTCCAGTTGTTGCATTGGGTTCTGATATCGGGTTTTTGCCAGGCGATGTGAATGAAAAGTTATTTCATTGGATGCAGCCGATGCACGATAACTTGGAACTCATTTTGATGCAAAGTAAGAAAGCATTTCAAAAATTGATTTCTGATGATGATCGAGGTGAGCATCAGAGTGATTTTGTTCGACATCATGAACGCTCGTCGAGGCATTCATCGGCTCATGGGCGACATCGTAGAGAAAATCACCGTGATTCTCATCGTTCTGGACGGTTTGAACCTCGAGGATTGCTCCAGGATTATCAGCATGCTGGTGAATGGAAAGGAATGTATGCAGGAGATCTTTCTGCGGGTAATCAGGAAATTGAACGTTTAAAACGCAAAGGTATTTTGAGCTTTGAGGCGATAACCTACATGCGAGGGCGGTCAATCCCTAAGCAATTTATTTTTATTGATGAGGTTCAAAATTTAACTCCTCATGAGGTAAAAACAATTGTGAGTAGGGCGGGTGAAGGAACAAAGGTTATTTTGGCGGGAGATCCCGATCAGATCGATTCGCCATACATGGATTATGCAACCAATGGACTGACGGTTACCACCGAAAAATTCAAAGGGGACCGCATTTTTGGTGTGGTAAAGCTTGAAATTTGTGAAAGAAGTTTGCTTGCAGAACGCGCTGCGCGATTACTGTAAAGAAGATTTTTACAAAAACAAAAAAGGCCGTGAAAAACTCACGGCCTTTTTTGTTTTTGTGTATTTAATTATCCAAGAAAGAAGCGAAGCGCGATAACCATCGATGTCCACGCAACAGCATAGCCTGCATTTACAAGGGTGTTGGTTACGCTGATACCTTTCCAAATATGGTCAGACAATGCTCCTGGAATTGTTGTTGCAAGGTTTAATAAAAATCCATAATACAGACCTTCATTAAGGTTTGCTGGTTGGAGAAGAGCTAAAACCATAAACAACGCCCAGGTCGCAACACTTGAATTAACAAATTCCATGATCATGGAATTTGTCATCGAGCAACCATTGTTGTTGCCACAGTTTGAGCTGTTACCAAATAAATAAGACGAGTACCACAAAGAACCAAGAACAAGAGACGCAACGCCCCCCATGCCAACATGCAAAAGATTTACACCACAACATTCGAACATAACATACCCCTTCTAGGTTAAGAACTACTTAGTTCCTAATAGCGCTTTATCTTTGTAAAATTCAAGTGATTGGACAATTACCTATTTGTTATTCGGTGTGCTCATTCGCAAAATTCAGTGAGGGCTTTCATAAATCTAGAATCTATTCCTTCTATGTCAGCTATTTTAGGTATTTTTTCCGTCGTACAAGAAAAGATCGTGCTGAGATCTGCCCCCATTATGCAGTAGCCGCCCCTTGTGACGGTGAGAGCCGAATCACTTAATTCGCTACCACTATCGTTGACGATGATAACCAAAGGTTGATTACCGAATAGGGTCTGCAACTTAAGGCTCAGCTGAGTTGCTTGGTAGTAAAAAAAATGACTATGCCGAATCAGTAGGATAGGTTTTATGTTCTCGCTGATGACTGGTTCAGTCAAGACCGTTCTTAGGGAATCAGATGTAATAACTCTAAGTACTCCCTTTCTTGTAGAAGTTGATGGGAAGCGAGTATCAAGAAACCTTTGAAATCTATTAACCAAAATATCTTCTGAACATAGTTGGACGATTCGGCGGCTGGGTTCTGGATGAAGGTCCTTTGGGGAATCAGAGGGGCGGGGGCGTTTTAACAGCTTATGTGCGGTATCTATTGAGGATGAACTAGAAAGAGTTTTGTGAGGTTCCCCAGAAGCTGATAAGCAGGTGGGAATGGTTGGCGTATCGTGTAAGGCGCTAGTCGACGCAGCGGGAGAAGGGTATTCGTCGACCGATCTTTCTTGATCCTCGGGCAACTTTAATTGAATGATCTTTGGTCTGCTTGAATCTATTGCGAATGCGGCTGTAGTAGTTGTGCTAGGAAGAAGGAGCATTTTTAGATTTTCTTCTTCTTCATCGGTAATTTTTTCTGCTTCACGGTTAAAATTTAAGTCAGTCAACAAAATAAAGTGGCAATTATGTATTGCCGGCAAAGATTGTAACCTACATCGTGAATCTTCATCAACGCTTCGGTCATCATAGACGAGCATGACAATGATATCAGAGGGTGTTTTGCAGATTGTGGTTTTGGCAAGCTCGAAGATTTCTTCATTCGCTCTTTTATTCGGCAAATACATGACGGTAAGTTTTTTTTGGCTTTTACCTTCTAATTTTCCCCAATTTTCTGAGGATCCATAATGAAAAAATAGTTTTATGTTATCGTCGTAACGATAGACGTTGAATTGAATGCGATTAGCGATAAGCCAGATCCGCAACCTCTTCCAATGTCTTAAAACTTTACCTGTAGGCGGTTTTTTTGATGGGAGCATTTTTTCGGCCGTTGTTGTTGGGTATGGACTTGGAGTTGTACCTGGCAGGTCATGAGAAAAGAGAATGGGGCGGGTACTTGATTCGCAAACGGTACGGTGCAAAGTGTTTACTTGTGCTGGGACGCTGGAAGAGGGTATTGTGCTTATTTGAGGTACAGCAGGATGAGATACAACTAGCGTTAGTAATTTTTTTTCATCAGATGCGTGTATGAGCGGGGCCTTACCCTGAGAAGGTATTTGCCAGGGATATGTAAGGCAAGCGTCAGCAAGGCTAGCAAGTCTTTCTGAATTTTCTTCGGTTTGGTGATTATCTACGACACCATAAACGCATGAGGTTGGAGTTTTACTAGGCAGGCGATGACGTCTGGTATCATTTTTTACATTCAGACTCAGAAGAATACTAAGTGCAAAGCTTTCTTTAGCATCAGTCAGAGGCATAACAGCACTAGCTGGAACCATTTCTTCAGTATCATCATCATTTGGGGCAGTAGGAAAGTTTTCAACATTTTTCCAGACAAGTTTTACCAGTTCTTGTATGTCATCTTCATTCGGCTCAATGCAGTACACGTTAGTAGCACCGTTTTCGCTGAGTTGTGCAGCAAGACTTTTACAATTAGCTTCTTTTTTTTCGTCGCTGTTTGAAACAAGCACGAGTGTGCGATTTTCTGGTTGCTTGAGTACGTTAGTAACCTTTTTGTCACTGCCTATCATAAAATTATCTATGATTTTTTCGTAGGTACTTGTACAAAGATCTTCATCGAGGATAATGAAAAAGGGATATTTTGTTTGATCACTACTGTTGAATGATAATTTTGATCTGATTGAATAAGGACTCAAGGTACTTTTTTCATCTAGCAGCCTTTTTACACAGATCAAATCAGGCCTGCCTGGCGTCTTTGCAGCCTTTAAGAAGAGTTCCTGAATTTCCTCGAATGTAAATGCATTTACTGTAGATGCTAAACATATAAAAAAAAGAAATATCGTTCTTCTTAGTGAAAATAACATGAATGTTAACTCCTTTCAGGAATTTTTTAATTGACGATCTGCTTACGTAATTTGTTTGAGGTGGTTATTTCTGCTGCAGAAATGCTTTATGCGTTGTGACGCGCGTTGTTAAATTAGATAGTGATAAGTATAGGTAAGATTTTGTGAGAGAAGACTTAAAGTTGAGCAGTTGAAAATATCTGCTTTTTTAGATTTTTTCATTAAGAAGTGGATTCAGATTGAAATTTAAACACCCTGATTGAAAAGAAGAATTTTGTCGAGTGTATGCTGGTTTAAAACCCTTCTTAGGCTTGTGTTAAGCCTGTTCTTGGCATGTAATAACTTATTTTTTTAAATGTTACGCAGATTTAATCACTTAGGGAAATGTTGAGGTAAAAAATAGTTATAAAAGGTCTGCCCCCAAGAGTGATCTGGCACTTTAAAATTTATTTTAAAGCAAAGTTCGCGTGAAACGCGTTCATGTTGAGCAAATTTTAAGCTATTGCAGGGTAAGAGTTAGAAGAGGAATGTTTTGCTCAAGCTCTTTAAACTGATTAATTACAGCACCTGCAAGTACGAAAGCTCTTTGCTATAATCCTATACTTTGAAACTCGATAAACATAGGAGAAAGTAAAACCTTTACTCTTGCGGCAAGCAATTAAATCCCCTTCCTGTAGCCATGACGAATTTCTTCATGACTCATTCTTCTTCAAGAAAGGTGCTTTGCAAAACGACCTATGAACAGGACTCCAGTTTGAAAATGATTGCGCAACTGCCAAATACAAATCACGAACTTTATGAAAAATTCTATCAATAAAGCCTTCTTAGGCTCAAGAGAGGCACTTTTCATAGGCGTGTTTTTTGTACTCGGCCGGCAAACATCTCCACTTGGAGCCATTTTTTAGAGTAAAAACTATTTCTTGAGAGGCCTTTTTTTATTTTCTATTGATTAAGTGCGTGAAATCTGTCCCCGAGCCCGACAACGAGCCCGACAAACGGACATTCCTCGTCTGCTTTTTTCAGTAATTGATTGGTCAGATCTCTAAGATTTTCAAAACTTTCTACAATCACAAAAAAGTTATGTCTTCGTGGAAAATTTAAAAAAATGTCAGACGGGAGAAACATCAATTCTCTAGAACATGGATATGTTTCTACTGGCCTGTTATACCATTTAAAAGAAGATGAATCGCTCTCAGAGAATAGGCTGTATGTAAAAAGTGTCTTTCAATTGTTTCCGTAGTTAATAGAGCCTGTCAATTCTGGCACCTCGACAATCAGCTTAGGTCTATCTAGGGCATCTATGGTAGTTAGCTCCTCAAGTATTGCTTCTCCTCCTTCTTCTGTTTGAACTCTTTTAAAGACATTTCGAGTTACTTGGCACCCGACTTCTGCTTGAGAAAATTCAGCACTATTGATGAACTGCTTAAGAATTGTAATATCTTCGCTTGTATGGTTTTTCAGATGATTAGCAACGCTTCTTCTGCCGATTATCAACCCTGGGCAAACCTCCAAAAAAGCTGGAATTTCGTTATGTAGTAAATCTATATTAGCTTGAAGTCTACGCAAACCCTCTTTCAATACATTCCGGCTTATCGGAGTCATTTTTCGAGGATAAGCTTTCGCATACCCTTTCCAAATCATAAAAGACAATACGGGTAATGAAGCAATTAGACAAAATTTTCCCAAGAAGTCAGCCCCTTGAGTTACCGGCGCACACGCATCAACCAACGAACTTACCCATACAGGAAGAACATCAGCATAAATCACCACTATTTTGCTGGCTCTATTCTCGACAATCACTTGAATGACAACAGGCCCTTGAGGATCTTGCGCAGATGGTTCAAAGGTTAACGCCAATGCTGACGATTCACTTCCTGCAAATAACTTTGCAACTTTTGTTGCGACTGGATTTTCGTTCTTTTTGATGCGTTTTGCAAAATCTGCTCTTCCGCTATGCTTCCGTAACCACGCAAGCTCCTCAGAGGAAACTTCAACCTTTTTGCTGACCTTATCCGTCGCATTGGATTTGACGTAGACGCAGAGAATATTTTTTGTAGCAACTCTAGCTGGCGTGACATTACCATCCACCAAGAACTTTGTTTTACCCCCAAGCGCTGCGCTCACCAGGAGCAAACAACTCAATAAAAACTGTGATTTCATAGAACTACCCTTTTTTTTGTTAAGACAATTTCAATATACACGCCACAAACGTTTCTACAAGGGAGGTATTTTTTTGTGTCATTTTTCTCAAAAAAATGAACTTACTTGCGCGTGCAGAGTTTATGTCAGAAAAGTTCGCTGTGATGCCATGCGATAGCGCACTCGGCTCAACCATCCAGAAAGAATGACAGGTAATGCTTTAAAGCATGTTTGATTTCGCATGAGCAAACAAATCGTGCTTAAAAAGCTTTGTTCGTGCTTCATTTTCTAGATAGATATACTTTTTCTGAGCAAAATATTAAAAATATTGGTCCAGGATTCTTCTAAGATAAAATTTTTTTGCATGTTAGTTTGCTTGAGCTTTCTAAAAAAAGCCCATTAAGAAATTCCCATCCACGTATGGTCTGGGATTGAAAGCAGGCATGGTATGTCGACGATTATGGATGAAATATTGTCACCAGAGCGATTGAGTAGTGCTTTTTTGCAAAGTACTTCCGCTGGCGGTTCTGAGTACGTTTTTGCATCTCCAGCTAATAGATTGGCAGCCTCACGGTTTTTATATACATCCCAAACGCCATCGCACGCAAGCACAATTGTTTCGATTTCATCTAAACTAAACTGCATAATATCGGGTTGGATACCGACCCAATATTTGCGTACGTTATCACAAATTGGCTTGTGACTAAAATCCCCGAACGCACGGGACACACTAAGCCCGAAGATACCGTCCGAAATTAGATCACCATACAGATATCCCCCAGCATCTTGAATTCGCTTTCTTTCTTTTGGGTCTCTCGGCGAATGATCATTAGTTGCTATAATACCTTCTGAAAAATCCTCTGAAACATTTTTGCAAAAAACCGAGGAACGTTTAATTGCTAGCGCGCGCGAGTCGCCCAAGTTGATGAAAAATCCCTTTTTGAGTCTTTTATTGAGCAAACAAACTATTGCGGTACTGCCTGCTTCGTAGGCTTTAGATTCGAGGGATTCATCTACCTCGACGTACAAATTTTCTACAGCTTTTATTACTTTTTCTGGTATTTTCTCGTCAGCAAAATTAAACATTCCAGCGCCTGCAAGAGCAAGAAGTCGAGAAAGCAAGTTAGAATGACCGAGCCTTGATAGAGCTGCTAAGCTGGAGTCATCGGTCGTCGATGATGCAACTACTGAGTTAGACTCATAGCTCCTGGATGCAAGTGCTTTAGAGACACTACTTCCCCCGTGTCCATCAAAAAGTGCCAAGCCAATCCAATCATCGCGCTTTTGAATATCAAGCGCATCTTCGGCGGTTTCACGCCACCCCAAAAGTTCGTAAGCGCAGATTGCCGATTCCAGGCCCTGCGGGATGAGCTCTTTTGGTGCCAGGTCTTTGATTTTGTCCAGATGAAAAATGCCGGAGCACTCCTCTTGAATACTTCGAGTTTTGATCGAATGACTAGCTGGAACTGAGGAAGATCTTCTGAGCGTAGGTAAAGTAGGCGATTCTTGACCACCACCACCAGCAGCAGAAACATGAGCAGGAACAGGATCAGGAGTTTTCAGATACCTGCTAAAATCTATATCGGCAAATGCACCGAGGGCGATCATAAATGTACGATCTATTGAAACTATTTCAGGTATTTCCGCTGGCGAATAAAAAATTTTACAGAGCTCTGCGCCCATTATGCAGGAGAAGACTGTATCTTCTGATGCGTCACCGCTATCAGAGAGGCCTCTTGTGAGGCTGATATCAAGATCTTTTGATGCGTCACCACTATCATTGAGAATGATAACCAAGGGTTGCTTACCGAAATGGACCCGCAACTGATTGCTCAGCTTAATTGCTTGGGCTTTTTGAGCTTCTAGGTATTTTAAAAAATCACTATGCCGAATTAGTAGAATAGGTTTCCTTGTGCTTCTGGTGAGTGGTTCTTTGCAGACCGTTTCTACTGAATCAGGTGTAATAACTCTAAGTATTCCTTCTCCTGTAGAAGTTGATGGCAAACGAGCATCAAGAAACATTTGAAAATTCTCGATCCATCTATCGAATTTAGATTTCGCTTTGGTTTGTCTTGTTTTGTAAAGAGATTCGTCCTGGGGGATTCCGCCCGTGGATTTTTTAAGATCCTTGCTATCTTCACGGACTCGTTTAAAGATGCTCTTTTGTGGTAGCATTTTTGCGGCGACATTTTTTGACGACGAACGTGAGGCTGCACCTGGCAGGGCAAGAGTTGAGCGACTGATGAGTCTGCTGGATGGGCTTGACGCAGCTGAGGCTTCAGATGCGCAGGAGATGGGTTCTTTGGAACAGGAATGGACGTGCTTAAAAAAAGATTCCAATGGATCGTCTAAAAATGGATCTTCGTCCGAAGAAATGACTGGTGGGTTTGAAGTACTGTTCACTAAGCGATGGATGCCAATAGTTAGATTTGAAGATGCAACTGAGGGCTGTAATTCATTGCTGCTAGAATTTTCTTCATCATCGGAGTCTCCGCCAGCACTTACTGAGGACGCTAAACATATAAAAAAAAGAATCTTTTTGATCGTTTTCATTTTATTAAATCGCTTTGAATTTAGATTTTTTTATACCTTTATTTTGTACACAACTATTTTATAGTGATTTTTTTATTTTTTACCTAAAAAAACAAGGAATATGCGTATTTTAAGTTTTCTTATTGAATTTTAAGTTAGATTTTGTTGTGTTTTAGTCCCAAGTATAGCCGTAAGCTTGCAAAAGGGATCATAATTTGGTGTAGCTTTGTCGCATTTTAGGTATCGGTTAAAAGTTGTACTTCAAAGATTCATGTGCTTGTTGATGTACTTGGATATCCACTAAGGGTTGAAATAATCTCTGACGCCTATCACAACATTACTCAAGCAACTTTTCTTCAGGGCAGCCCTTCGTTTTTCATCTACGCCTCAAATGCTTCGATGAAAACGTAAAAAGTTATCACCGAGTAGGTTTTTTTATAGCGATGTGAGTTCTCTCGTACTTTGTCAGATGATCTTTTTGCGCCAATCCCGCACGACACGTATCACATACAAAGTGGTTTGCCCTGGAGCCAGCGGTTTTTTGTTTCTGGTTTATCATCATCGTATCTAGTTCTTTTTGTGATTCTTCTTGAGTCGGCGGGCTTTTTAGGGGGCGCTTTTTAACCTACCCGGAAAGACAGTAATAATCTCATGTTCCGTTTTCTCGTGCGAGGTCCGACTACGGCTGTGCGTGAATCCTTTACCACATTTACGACATACATACGGTTTTTCGCCGGTGTGAATTCTCGTGTGCTCTTTCAGACTATACTTAGTCGTGAATCTTTTATTACATGTATCACATGCATAGGGTTTTTCGGGGGTGCCAGCGGTTATGTCTGTTTCTCTTTTTCCGCTAGCTCTTTTAACACTGATTCTTCTTGGGGCGGTGGCCTGTTGGGGTGTCAGTTCATAATCATCATTATCTTCTTCTACTCTAGCTCTTTTAACACTGATTCTTCTTTTGCCGGTGGCCTGTTGGGGTGTCACTTCATCTTCGGTTTCTGATTCATAATCTTCTTCTGATTCTTGCGTTTTCAAGGCACTTGCAAAAGCTATTTTAAAATTTCTGGCTTGGGAAGTAGTTTTTTTAAGTGCCTTTTTTTGACCTGGCCGGAAACGAGTTGGGTTAGGTGGCAAAACAGGAATAGGATCAGGCATTAAAACAACGGCTTCGTCGACACCAGGAATATGGTCAGGAAAGTTTTCCATGGCTTTTTCGAGACGTTGAGAGGCATCAAGAATGGCTTCGTCGACAAGTGCAAAGTCAGCAGGAACCTTGAAATCAGTTAGAGGTTCTTCAAAAATAGATTGATCACACGATGATTGTGGCGTATTGCTCTCGCCTCTAGAGAATGTATCGTCCTCGCCCCCAGAGAAAGTATCGTCCTCGCCCCCAGAGAACAGTTGAGGCACACAAGAAAAAAGTGTTACTAAAAAAAGAATCTTTTTGATCGTTTTCATTTTATTAAATCGCTTTGAATTTAGATTTTTTATACCTTTATTATGCACACAACTATTTTTTATAGTGTTTTTTTTATTTTTTACCTAAAAACAAGGAATATGCGTATTTTAAGTTTTCTTATTGAATTTTAAGTTAGATTCTGTTGAGTTTTCGTCCCAAGTATAGCCGCAAGCTTGCAAAAAAGGATTATAATTTTGTGTAGCTTTGTCGGATTTTAGGTATTGGTTAAAAGTTGTACTTCAAAGATTCATGTGCTTGTTGATGTACTTTGATATCAACTAGAAGTTGAAATAATCTCTGACGCCTATCACAACATTACTCAAGCAACTTTTCTTCAGGTGCAGCCCTTCGTTTTTCATCTACGCCTCAAATGCTTCAACTAAAACGTAAAAAGTTATCACCGGCTAGGTTTTTTTTAGCGGTGTGAGTTCTCTCGTGCTTTGTCAGATGATCTTTTTGCGTGAATCCTCTAACAAGCGGTATGAGTTTTTTCGTGCCTTGTCAGATCACTGTTTTGCATGAATCCCTTACCACATGTAGTACATACATAGGGTTTTTCGCCGGTGTGAGATTTTTCGTGCCTTTTCAGATGACCTTTTTGCGTGAATCCGTGACCACATGTAGTACATACAAAGGGTTTTTTGCCGGTGTGAATTATCTCGTGTGATGTCAGATGAGCGCTTTGATTGAATCCCTTACCACATGTAGTACATACAAAGGGTTTTTCGCCGGAGTGAGTTCTCTCGTGCGATATCAGATTACCTTTTTGCGTGAATCCCGCACCACAAGTAGTACATACATAGGGTTTTATGCCGGTGTGAATTATTTCGTGCGTTGTCAGACAACCCTTAGTCGTGAATCCTTTACCACAAGTAGTACATACATACGGTTTTTCGCCGGAGTGAGTTCTCTCGTGTGATATCAGAAGAGCTTTTTCCCAGAATCCCGCACCACATGTAGTACATACAAACGGTTTTTCGTCGGTGTGAGATTTTTCGTGCCTTTTCAGATGACCTTTTTGCGTGAATCTCTTATTACATGTAGGACATACATAGGGTTTTTTGTGGGTGAGAGCGGTTAA
>VHBT01000024.1 GCA_016871815.1 Candidatus Dependentiae bacterium | reverse complement strand
GAAAAAAAAAAAAAAAAAGAACAAGAAAAAAAGAAATCCGAAGAAGATACTGAAGAATATGGAGATCCAGATGATGAGGAGGCGGTAAATAGACGCGCTCAAGAAGAGTATGAAAAAACAAGAACAAAAGAAGATGAAAACGCAATCAATAAACAAAAAGAAAAAGAGGCTGATAAAACTGACAACCAGCTAAAAAGATCGTTTCGATCTTTTAAAAGACTTGTTTGTGAACATATTAAAAAACTTTGGGGATATCGAAAAAATCCAGATTCTATGGATAATAAAGGCCTTCTTAAGAACTCAAAAGATAAATTTGAAAGAGAATTTAATATAAACGTACGAATAAAAAGCCTTAAAGACCAAATTAGAGAACACACAAATAGTGTTAGAGCATGTAAAGAATTATTGATAAGTCGAGGAATTTTATAATGATTATAAATACTAAATTAATACATTTTTTTTGCTCTCACATATTAAATCAGATGCCCGCTGATCAAGAATTTTCGTTTAGCCATGATTATTATCGGGTTATTGCTTGCATGTCGATTTGTGATGATAAATATAATAAAGAATCAATGGCAGGGTCTTTGTTTGATGATGTTTCAACGATGAAACAAATGCTAACCGATCCATACTGTTGGACAGAAAAATCAATAAGTCATTTTGGTGTTATTTTTTTAGAGATTGGAAAAAACCAGATCGAAGGACCCGGTAATTTTGCTGATGAATTTATCTTCACAAAAAAAATAATCCAACGTTTACTGAGAAGATTAATGAAAATCTTAAGTTGGCCGAAAAATAAAGAATTCAAGCTTACCAAAACCTCTGGATGGTTTATTCCATACAACAAAATGTTTTATTTGGATGAAGATTCATCTGATGGAAATGTTATGCAGCAAATTGATTTTAAGCCTGCTTTTGAAAAAATAATCTCGATCTATGAGGGTAAAACACCTCTTGAAGAATTTGATGTTGAAATGTTTTATTGGTTGCTCAAAGTTTGTGTTTACAACTCATATCATGATTAAAAATTAATACGCATTTTAAATAATTAAAGGCCCCGATGAAACATGAACTTGATCGGAGGTTAAAAAATCTTTAAGCAATGTTTCACGAGTCTGCTCTTTGTTGTTAGAAACAGCCATCGCAAGCGATCGCGGATCACCAACAATAATACACAACTGTTTTGCTCTGGTAACTGCGGTATAAACTAAATTTCGTTGCAACATAACAAAATGCTGCATCATGAGAGGAATAACAACCGCCTTGAATTCAGAACCTTGGCTCTTATGAATTGAAATAGCATATGCCAACACCAATTCATTGAGTTCATGAAATTCATACTCAATCAACTTTTCACCATACAAAACGGTTACTCGCTGATTTTCAAGATCAATTGAGTCAATCGAACCAATATCACCGTTGAAGATAAATTTGGTGTAGTTGTTTTTTATTTGCATCACACGATCATTTTTTCTAAAAACAGTCCCAAAGCGCATAATGCTTGGTAATGAACTGTCGGAATTCAAGAGCATTTGAAGTTCTTCATTGATGCGCGCTGTTCCGATCGTACCGCGATTCATCGGCGTAAGCACAATCGCATCTTTTGCGTCAACACCAATTTTAGGCAGCGTTGTTTTGAATATCGATTTTATAGAATCGATACATTCGGCAGGCTCTTTGCGATTAAGAACAAAAAAATCATGCTTTTCTCCTCGAGCAGAAGGATAAATGCCATGATTAATTTTGTGCGCATTCACAACAATCATACTGTCTTGGGCTTGTCTAAAAATTTCTTTGAGCTGACTAACATTAACAACCGCCGAAGAAATTAAATCTTTCAAAACACTGCCAGGGCCAACCGACGGTAACTGATCAACGTCCCCAATCAACACCAAGTGCGCGTGTGACGGCAAAGCATCAACAATCGAACTTAATAAAAAAACATCAATCATTGACGCTTCATCAACAATTAACCAATCCAACTCCAAGGTGTTGTCATTGTTTCGCTTAAACCCATTTCCCGCTGGATCGAACTCTAACATGCGATGCAACGTCTCTGTGGATCTTCCTGTTCCTTCAAACATTCGTTTTGCAGCACGTCCAGTTGGAGCTGCAAGTTTAAAATGCAGTTTTTGACGATCAAGCAAATCTAATAATTTTCGCACTAATGTTGTTTTACCAGTTCCTGGACCACCAGTGATCACCGAAACCTTGTTCTCAAAACAAGCTAAAATACCCTTTTGTTGATCTTCATTAAGTACCACACCACTGCCGGCGTTTTTTAACTCTTGATAGAGCTGAGCATGATCAAAGTCACTTTTTTTACTTTTACTTTTTAACAACCACTGAATTTTATTTGCAATGCGACGCTCTGCAAAAAAACACTGCGAAAGTGCAAAATAAATCGCATTATTTTTTGAAACTTTTTTGATTTTTTGCAAAACATCAAGATCTTGAATTGCTGATTCAAGTAATGTTTTTTGTTCCTCAGAATACTCCAACAATTCAATTGCTCGTTCAATTAACTGCTGATGCTGAACAACCGTACTTCCCTCACCCATAGCGTCTGACAAGACATGTAAAATTCCAGCCTTTGCTCGCGAAATACTAATCGGCTCCAAACCCAATTTTATTGCTAAATCATCTGCTGTTTTGAACCCTACACCCCAGACATCTTCCATAAGCCTGTATGGGTTATCGGTAATAACTTGAATTGATCTTTTTCCATATAATTTAAAAATCTTTGCAGCAAAAGCGGTAGAAACATCCCGTGCCTTTAAAAAAACCATAACATTTGCTACTTCTTTTTGCTCTTGCCATGCGGCAACAATTGCATCTACTCGTTTTTCACCAACCCCTGCAACCTCACGCAGGCGATCTGGATCAGTATCAATAATTTGCAATGTCTGCGAGCCAAAATGATCAACCAACTTCTGAGCAAAAGAGGGTCCAATTCCTTTAATAAGTCCTGAGCTTAAATATTTTTGAATCCCAACAGAATCTGCAGGAAGCTCTTTTGAATAGGTTTCCACCTTAAATTGACGGCCGAATTTGGCATGAACTTCCCAAACACCGTGTACGGAAATAGATTCGCCGGACAGTACGTCCGGCATAACACCTTGAATCGTTACGGCTTCACGAGAAGAAACGGAAAGCGAAACAACGCTAAATCCACTCGCAGATCTAAAAATGACTTTCTCTACTCGCCCTGCAAGTTTAACTAGCATGTTCATCTATGATAAAATAATTTTTATTTTTCAACGTCAGGAATGCGTTCTTCTGGCTGGTGATTTACCGCATCCACAGGATCAACATGATGCAATTCAGCGAACAACTCTTTTCCACCAGGAACGTGACGTTTCAAACCTACAAACAAGGCTTTTAGCTCTTTAAAGAAAAATGCAACTTCATCCAACTTTTTAAAAGACTTAAACCATAACTCAATTTTATCTATTGGATGTTCAAAGAATTCTCTTAATTTTGAGTTACAAGGCCGATGACCATCAACCTCATGATCAACAACTTTAAGTAAAATATTTTTTGCACCAGGTATAAATTTTAAACCGCCATGCAATTTAAGCAGAAGATCTTTTGGCACTTTATTTTGAAACTTAGTCATAACTCGATCACAATGAGCCGCTTCATCTAATGGGTCTACAGCCACACTATTTGATTCTGAAGGCACATAGCCCCGAGTTGTTTTAATAGTATCAATTTTTACAGACAACTTATGAAGCTGCTTATAATAAGAAGCAATTGCACTTACTGTTTTTTCATCTTTTGCTAAAAAACCACCCAACCTGCCAATCATATACTTATCCCGACTATCAAAAACAAGCGGCGGCTTTAAAGAGGTGGAGCCATCAGCTCCAATAAGAAAACTAAATGAAATACTAAAAACAAAACACAACAAATACGATGCATTAAATAATTTTTTTAAAAAAGAAAAACTCATGTTTTTTCTCCCTTTGTAAAAAGAGCAAAGCAAGCTGATCCGCTAGAATATCGAAGATAATCCAACCGAAACACTCCACTGCCCACCAATTCCTGTTGAAAAAACAGTTTTACGAAAATCGAACGAAAGAGCTCCCGATGCACTCTTAAGATTAATTTGTTTATCAACCTTAAGGGCAATCATCGCCTGACGTGCTCCACCCATTGTAGCAGAACTTACCGTCGAAGACCCATCATTCAATATAAATAACTTACTCTCATTTTCAGAATCTGTAAAAACATGTTCAATTCTCTCGCTTTTTTGCAAAAAAAGGTCTGTTGCTAGCTCAAAAGTAAACTTTTTTGCCCATTTTTGGCGAATTCCAGCTGAAAGCCTGAATAATTCACCTGGACTAGAGCGAACAAGATACTCCTTAGGAAGATTTGCTAAAAATTTATGTCCATCATCAGTAATGTAATACTTATGAATCAATCGATAATTATTCACAGGAAAGTTATACACCAGCTCCCCAATTCCATAAAGATTTGTATTTGAGCCCGGAATAATCTGAAATCCTCCCATAAGCCCAACACTTCCAGCTCCCTGGCCGACTTTATGCGTACCGCCAAGAACGAGCAAAGTACGAATTAATTTCTCAGCAAGCCCCTTGAGAGCAGCCGGGTCCATAAACTCAAGCCATCCCAGACCGTTACCATCATCATCTGCAGATCTTTTAAGTTGAGACTTCTCTTGAAATAAACTTTGCGTAGGAATAAGAGCACTAAGGCCAAGAAGTACTTTGCACGGCTTATTGTTCAATTTATATGAATAATGCCCCGAAAGACGCAAATCACCAAGCCCACCCGTTACACTAATTTCGGAAATTTGTTTTTTCAAATCAGCCATCGCCGCAGGAGAAAGCGGCTGAGTATCCTCAGAAATTTCTTGATTAGGTCCAGAAATTCCAGAATCGGCTAATGACGAAATTTTCTCTTGACGATCTAAAGGCATCCACAAATGAGACGCTTGAATAAGAATAGGCATCTGGGCAATTAACGAAAACTTTTTATACTTTTTCTTTAATTCAAAAAAAACAGATGCTCGCTCTGTTGAAAAAGAAATTGTTTCTAACAAGTCAATTAGAGCTGTGTTTTCAAAAATAACTTTAACTTGTGCAAGACTCAGCTCCTTAGCAATACTAATAATAGGCTTAATCGTTAAAAAATCTTTAAAAACAAATGCCCTATCATAGACGCGATCGGCCATAATTTTTGCGCTGAACATTGATTGATCAACAAAAGAATCCCCCAAGCTTGCCGTCTGTAAAATGGATCGCTCGCGCAGAGGTGTTGTGGAAACCCACAAAGAACCCGGACCATCGCCAGAATCGAAGGTCATCGAGCGAATCGGAAGTTTTTCTGCATCAAAAAGTCTATAAAAATTTCCAGGCGACTCATCTAGTGGAATTTCAACTTCATCTGCCGAACCAAGACATACAGCCGATGATAAAAAAACACTTACTAAAAAAAGATTTTTAAGGCTTTTGAGAGCCGCAATATTCATACTATTAATTTTCCCAATGATACGATTACAACCAATGAATTTTAATTTTGTAATTTATGCAGCCAAGTTTAACTTGTTAGTCGTTTTTATCAAATTTATCAAACAGAATAAATATCTTGCGTAATCTAAATTGACATTTACAGACCAAGGATCTTACACTTGGATCAATTATTTAATTATAAAACCGTAGGTTTTGCGATGGATATTGTAAACCCAGAAAATGTATATCTTGTTAAAGCCGCTGCGTATCTTGCTGCTGGTTTTTGTATGGGCATCGGAGGAATCGGGCCGTCCCTTGGTCAAGGGTTTATTGCCGGAAAGGCTTGCGAAAGTCTTGGCAAAAAACCTGAACACGCAAGTCCTATTCGATCAACAATGTTCCAGGCGATGTTGTTTCTTGAAACATCTCTCGTTTTCATTTTTTTAACAGCTCTTATCCTTATTATTAAAGCGTAATCGCACACCGCAATCATGCAAGTAAACATTACGTTTTTTGTTCAACTTTTTAATATCACAATAACCATGTGGTTTCTAAAACATTTTTTTTGGAAACCACTCCTGGTTATCGTTTTAGGTGAAAATAAAGCAACCGCAGAAATGGTTGAACAAAAAAACTTATTAGAAAACACTCTTATTGCCAACGAAAAAACATTTCAAGAGCAAAAATTAACAATCATCGAAAATGTTCAATCAAGCTTT
Source organism: Candidatus Dependentiae bacterium (assembly GCA_016871815.1). NCBI lineage: Bacteria > Candidatus Babelota bacterium. The sequence goes on along the minus strand of VHBT01000024.1, from coordinate 8,293 downwards.
ATCAAAATTCACAAAAACCGAAATATTAGAAAGTGTCTTGAAATGGAAGTTTCTTACACAGACTCTCTTTCCCTTAATGAACAAAAAATCACAGCTGATGCAACCGAAATATCCCTGTTAATTCAAAAGAAATTTAGCCTATGAATAACGTTTTTGAGTTTCTCAATTCTTTTAACGACGTAGGAACAAAACTCCTTGTTCTTTTTTTTGCACTAAAATTATTAATTCAATGGTGGAATGAAAGCGGAATACTCTATTTTGAAACAGAAAAAAACACTGCTCTTGTAAATGAAAACCTCTTAAAAAAAGACATCAGCTCAGCACAAGATGAAATTGCTTCTAAAAAGATTTTTTATCAAGAAAAAATAGAACAGCTTCAAACAATTCAAGAAAAAATAACTGAATGGCAAAAAAGAAACTTACAAAACCATGAATTAATTTCATCGATTAGCACAGAAAAAAGCAAAAAGTTCAGCGAACTTCAACAAAAAAAAGTTACCTTAATTATTCAAAATAAAAAAAACACCCTACAAGCAACAAAAATCCTCTGTGCTGCACAAGAAAAATTAACTCTTTTTTATACCGCCAATCAATCTTTACCCCTTGATTCGATTATTTTAAAAATTACAAAAAAGGTTGATGAAATATGAACTTTTTTTTATTTGCCCAAGCTCGAAAATACGCAACAACATTTCTTAAAATCGCCTACCCTGTTCCTGGCACAGCACCAATTGATGAATACGAAAAGCTCTCTAGCTTTTTTAGAAAAAATCCTGGTTTAATCGGCCTCATTTGCACATATCCCTGCAGAGAAAATTGCACCAATCTTTTGGAAAATTTTTTCGCCTCAAAATTCAATCTGCTTGCGGCAGAAAAAAAACTTATTAAACAACTGATTCTTACTCATAAAATAAACATTCTCCCCGCTCTTCTTGTTGAATTAATAGCTGTTGAACACGAACGTTTAAACGAAATTCCATGCAAAGTAGAACTTTCCCACAATGTGAGTATTGAGTCTTTTAACTCACTCAAAAAATATTTTGAATCAAAATTTAACGCCAAACTCATTCCCTCCTTAGTGATAAATTCAGAATTAATTTGTGGACTCAAAATTTATTCCCGAACAAAATTATACGATTATTCTATAAAGAAAGTCCTTGATGGACTCTCAAGATCCATACGCGAAACCGAAGGAACCTGATGAACAAAGAAATCGACATTATTCAGCTACTTGAAGAAGCTTTTGCAAATGAAGAACAAACAAAACTCGAAGAAATTGGAACAGTTGTTCGAGTTGGAGATAACATCGCAAGCGTTTATGGATTAAACGGAGCACTGTACGGCGAAATCATTCGCTTTGAAACGGGAGATCAAGGAATCGCTCTCGATCTTGATGAACACTTTGTTTCAGTCGTTCTTCTTGATAAAACAAATTCTGTCTCCGAGCACACAAAAGCATTTCGAACCGAAAAAACATTACACATTCCTGTTGGAGAAAAAATAATTGGACGCGTTGTAAATGCGCGCGGTCTTGCGATAGATGGACTTGGGCCAATTCAAACAGATACGACTCGCCCAATCGAGCGAGAAGCACCAGGAATTATTCAAAGAAAGCCCATCAATAGACCTTTTGAAACAGGAATTATCGCAATTGATGCGCTCATTCCTATCGGAAGAGGCCAACGAGAACTTCTTGTTGGAAATAGAAGCACGGGAAAAACATCGATCGTTTTGGATATTATTTTAAATCAACACGATAAAAACGTTGTGTGCATTTATGTCTCTATTGGCCACAAGCAAGCCGATACCGCTCGAATAATAAATCTTTTAGAACAAAATAATGCAATGGAATACTCGATTGTTGTAACAGCAGATGCTCATGATTCAGCATTACATCAATTTATTTCACCATATACTGCATGTGCAATTGGCGAATACTTTATGGATCAAGGCCGAGATGTTTTGATTATTTATGACGATTTAAGTAATCATGCCGTTGCATATCGAGAACTCTCTCTTCTTCTCCGAAGACCTCCCGGCCGAGAAGCATATCCTGGTGATATTTTTTATATTCACTCTCGCTTACTCGAAAGAGCTGCGCAGCTTTCTGACGCTCTTGGTGGAGGATCGTTAACCGCTCTTCCTGTAGCCCAACTTCAAGGCGATGATATCGCTGCATATATCCCAACAAATTTAATTTCAATCACCGATGGACAAATTCTTTTGGATAGCAATTTGTTTAATCAAGGAGTCAGACCTGCAATCAATATTGGCCTTTCTGTTTCACGTGTTGGAGGCGCAGCTCAATATCCTGCAACAAAAAAACTCGCCGGACAACTCCGCCTAGAACTCGCTCAATACGAAGACCTGCAAGCGTTTTTACAATTTGGATCAGAACTAGATAAAGAAAGCAAACAAAAACTCGATCGAGGACAACGAGCAGTTGAACTCATCAAGCAAAATCGTTACGATTTATATTCTTTTGCGAATCAGACAATCCTCCTGTTTTTACTCAATTACGGGTATCTAGATAAATTTAAACTTGAAGACATTCATGATGTTACTCAAAAGTTTTCATCATTTATCAAAGAAATGTACAACGAGTTATACACTCAAATTGCAAGTACTCACGTGCTTTCTGACCAAACACTCAGCAAACTAAAAACGATCGCCGATGATTTTTGCACTGTTTTTAGACACAGCAACAACGACTAGTAAAGAACCCCCCAACTGAAACAGTTGGAGGGTTGGGGGGGGCGAACAACACTCTCGTATTGTTCATTTAGGGCTTTGTTATTTGTTTGAATCAATCAAGCTGCAAATGGCACTGGAAGAGTATCAACCAAAAAAACCAGTGTCAAGATGAACCGGAACTTAAATAAAAGAATTCAAATGAGTTTTTAAAACAAACTATTTTGAGTATCACCAAGTCCTAGCTGAGCTAAGATCTGCGCTTTGGTTAAAGATGAATGAATTTCTATTTTTTTCAGGCGAGAAGTATGTCCAGAAACCAAACAAACTTCCGCCCGAGAAAGCTTTAACGCCCCACACAGGGCGCTTATAACAGCAGCATTTGCTTTTCCATCAACCGGGGGTGCCGTAACATAACATTTTAGGGTACCATCTTCGGACAAGGAAAAACGTTCTTTTTTTGCTCCTGGAGAAACTTTAATAAATAGAATCAAGATAGTTATTCAACCTCAACAGAAATCATTTTTTCATGTGCAAGCGCGCGCAAATATGCTGCGTTAATCTCATATTCAAAATGTTTTTTTAAATCCGCATGCTCTGGGTACTCAAGAAAGAAAATCGTACCCGCCCCCAAATCACTCTGAATTAATCTAAAAAAACCACTTGGCAAGACATTTACATGCAGATTTATGTAGAAAATAAATCGTTGGACAAGGGTTGAAAAGATATCTTTAAAGTCATCCATATGAATAATCACATTCTTTTGCGCAAAGTCACACACATAAGACCCCATGCGCACAAAAGATGGCCAAATAGATTCAAATGCATACGGTGGCCACACGACACGATCAAAAAGCAAATTTAAAAACTGGATCGACAAGAAGCGAAGTCGCTCTCTGTCATGACGAGAACGAGTATGAGGAATTTCATCACTTTCTAACGACATATAAGCAGTTCGTGCGATATTTCGAGAAATTTTAGTAATAAAATCATTTGGCCGAGTCGAAAGCATATGTGTGTATTTCAAGAAACACTCACACATCAACTCTTCAACATCTCGCTGAACGGCAGAAATTGCCATCGAAATATTTTTTTCATAATCAAGATATGGTTCCAATAAGTTAACCAACTCAGGAAGTATTTGATGAATTACCGCATCATCAATCAATAAACAGGTTTTGAACTTGTTAAAAAATCGTCGCAAGCCAACATCGACAACAACAGCATCAAACGCATACCGTTTTGCAATAGCAATAAAAGTTAGAACATCCCTACCATTCAATGACATACGAACAGTCGCATTCGCATCATCACACGATTGACTGACAAACTCTAACAACTCTTTAGCTTCTTTTGATTCAAGCGAAAAATAAACCCGATGCTCAGGATTTACAATCCACAACGACTCTTGAATCCCCCCTTGTTCCAACTCTCCTGTGGGCGGCACAGGGTGATTTTCTATAATTTCAGCAGGAATCGGTGGCACTTCATGAACAACCACAGAAGGCGAAATAATATCTGTTTTTTGCCCTTCATCGCTTTGCTCAGAGTCATGAACAACAAGACCCTCTTTCTCTAGAACAGCAGCATTTTCTTGCTGTGCGGCAACATGAAACACCGCAGAGTTGTCTGCATCAAGAGCCGTAAACTCATCGGCATAATTTGACCGAGCAAGAACATCGCTTGAAGGAGTTATAATGCCCTCTGGCATTCGAATAGCCGCAGGCGGAATTGTTACAATAATTTCTTTAGAAGCATCAGTATTCGCCACATAACACACAATCATTCCAAAAATAATCTTTGAAACGATCTTATTTTTTATTTTCATCAAAGCATCCTTTTGATACAGTAGCAAAAACTGTCGCTGTTACCATATAACAATTTGTTAACATGTGAACAATAAATTTTGCAAGCAAACACCCCTTTAAAGAGATGGGCTTTATGCCATTATATCGATACATAGCTCTTGATAAAAGTGGCAAAAAAATTTCAGCCACCCTGGATGCTAATTCAAAACAGCATCTTAAAGACATTTTAAAATCCCAGGGACTTCTTGTTGCATCATGCGAAGCTGCAACACAGCAAGAATCTGAATCTTTATGGCAAAAAATAACTACCTCCAATCCTTCAAAACATGAAGTTTTTTTATTTTCACGACAGCTCTCTGTGTTACTGAACGCAAAACTTCCTCTTTTAAAATCGATCGAACTATTGATTGAACAATTTTCAAGCTCCTTCAATAGAATTCTTATCAAAATTAAAGACGATCTACGCGAAGGATCTTCGTTTGCAAACGCACTCGAAAAGTATCCCAAAACTTTTGAAACTTTTTACATTCAGCTCATACGAGCTGGCGAAATCAGCGGCAACCTAGAACCAGTCATGGAAAAGCTCACAACATACCTCGCTCGAGAAATTGAATCTTCAGAGAAAATCTCCGGCGCTTTTGCCTATCCAGCATTCATGCTTTTTTTAACCTTTTTAATTGTTATTGGTGCCCTTAAATATATTGTTCCTCAATTCGCTCAAATGTTTACTCAACTAGGTGGAGAACTCCCTGGTCCTACTCAATTATTAATCACACTTTCTGACCTTTTTAATAATCACTGGCAGATTGGTGCAATAGCGATAACAATCATAATTGTTTTATTTTTATGGTGGAAAAACACTAAAACAGGAAGCTATCAATTGGATTCCATTCTTCTTAAAATTCCTGTCATTTCAAAATTCAGTCGCACAAAAGCCGTTACACAATTTTCCCGCACCCTTGGAACATTGCTTGATAGCAACGCAGGATTACCAGAAAGCCTTTCGATTGTTTGCAATATCATAGAAAATCAAGTCCTTGTACAAACCTTGCAAACCGCACGCGAAAATATCATAAAAGAAGGAAAAATAGCTAAATATCTTGCTGAAACAAATATCTTTCCCCCAATAGCAATTTACATGATACAAACAGGCGAAGAATCAGGTGATCTTGCTAAAATGTTAATCACCGTAGGTAATGACTACGAAAAAGAATTTAACAATATGACAGACTCTATAATCAAACTTATTGATCCCGCTATGATGGGGCTGCTTGGAGCAATTGTGCTCTGGATGATTTTAGCAGTCATCTTGCCAGCACTCAGTATCGGCGATCTAATAAAGACCTAACACAAAAACAGAAAGGAAACTCACATGAAATGGCTCTACTCTCGCAAACCTGGCGTATCTCTGATGGAACAAGTTATTGTTCTTGCAATTATCTTGTTCATCATCGCATTTACAACTCCCCGTATTTTAAAATACATGGATCGCTTAAATGACGATAAAACCAAATTAATCATGTCGAAAATTCATGGTGCAATTTCCATGTATGCAGGAGACATTGGTCACGCACCAACAGCCGAAGAAGGTGGACTGAGAGCATTGCTTGTTCGACCAAAAGGTCCCGCTGCAAACGACTGGAGAGGATCGTACCTCCCAGGCGAAAAAGAAATTCCACTTGATGCATTCAAGCAAGAATTCCACTACTCCGCTCCTCCGCGCAAGTTCAAAAACGTATACAAAAAGTTTGAATTGTACTCAGAAGGTGGAGACGAATCTGTCGACCGAAGCAATGAGCTACGCGTCGGTGACTAAACAAAAATGAACAAACAAAACGGTTTTGGCATCTTAGAAGCAATCATTGTTCTTACAATTATTGGATTTATCTTGAGTGGTACTGTCGGCTTTTTAATGCGCGATAAAACCACTCAAGATCTATTTGATATACAGCACGCCGTAAATGGCTTACTTCTTTCTGCTCGCCAAGAAGCACTCATGAGCGGATCGATCGTAAAACTTCATTTGTACTGCAGAGAAACCCCTCAGAAAATTATTTTAGAAAAAAACATTCCAAACCCAGAAAATCCTCGCGAGAAAAAAACAGTTGCTATCTCTACAATTGGACAAACCTCTCAATACAATATTCCTTCTTCGTGGAAGATAATCGCTGTCTACGCTGGACACGAAGAACAGCTAACAAAAAATAAAGGGCACGCATATTGTTTTGTTCCCCACGATGGACTGATCTCTCCCCTTCTCATTCAGCTCCAGTCAACGGAAGCACAAAAAAGCGCAACACTCAAAAGCGAAGCATTTCAAAAAAAGTTTTCCCTGCACCATATCATTATTAACCCTCCAAAAAAGAGTCGCTCATGAACAGCAAAAGTCCGGGATTCATGATGCTTGAAATAATGATTTGTATGATGCTTGTAGGATTTGCATCACTCTTTACCGTCAAACTGGTATATGAAAAAATTGATCTTATAAAAACAACTCACAATGAATATGAAATTCTTCAAGAGTTAAAAAACATGTTATTCTTGCGACTCATAACTCCCAACGCAAAAAATAGTCCAAACCTATTATTTGCTAAACATGCTCACGAAATGTATACAATTCCCTATGAAATTAATCCAAAATCAAGCCTAAAAGAGTTTGCTCAACAAGCTAAGTTGCTCAGCATTGTATATCAGCCAAATAAGCAGCAAGCTCCTGAACAAAAAATAGTTGGAATTGTTGCATATTCAAAAAAAGAGGGCTTTTGATGATATTTGATCGCAACCCAGGCTCTCTTTTACTCGATGCACTCATAGCTCTTGGCATAAGTTCTTTTCTTATTTTGGGCATCACTGGCATCACTACAAACACCTTAGGGTCGCTCAAACAAATTAATCATCTTAACGATTCTTTTTTAAGAATTACTCAAACAACAAATCTATTATTCAAAGATTTTTCATCTCTTCAGACAATCATCCGCGAAAAAAAAGACTCCAAAGAATCAAACGACGCCGCACCCGATGAAAAAAAATCAAAAAAATCAGAACCCCCACTTGCGCTTATCGCAGAAGCCAGCGAAGAGTGGACAACTAAAATTAATAAAAAAGAGTATCTCAATTTTAAAACAATTAATGGTATTACCACCTTCAGCCTAAAATCGCCAGATGACCACAAACCTGCCCTGATAAGATTTTCTTATAAACTCATAAAACAACCGCTCAAAAAACCTTTTGACGGTGTTCGCTCATTCAAACTCTATCGAAAAGAAACGGCTAACCTAGACGATGTTGACCTCAAAAAAGATTCTTCAACAAAAACATCTGAGCTTGAAACAAATACCGAATGGATACTTATTGGTGAAAATATCGCTGATTGTATCGTACAATTTTCTACATTTGCACCATCAAAACAAACATCCGAAAAAACAGATTCCAAAGAAGAAAAAGATGCTTCAGAAATAGAAATACAAGAATCTTTTGAATGGCCAAACAAAAAACTTGATGATTCTTATAAACAAAAAACACCGACTTTTATCACCATACTTTTACGATTTTGGGACGAAGCGTACGCAAAAACTATTGATAAACAACTTATTATCCCATGCCTCTCCTGGAGCTCGTGCCTACCAGCTCACAAAGCTCAAAATAAAAAATCGGAATCAACTGAAAAACAAACTGACGATAAAAAGGGCTTAACAAATAATTCTAATAATTCTAATAATTCTGGAGGTTCTGGAGGTTCTGGAGGTTCTGGAGGTTCTGGAGGTTCTGGAGGTTCTGGAGGTTCTGGAGGTTCT
>VHBT01000023.1 GCA_016871815.1 Candidatus Dependentiae bacterium | reverse complement strand
AGAACCATTTTTTATTCCAAAAAATTCTCCGAGCTTTTCTTCATCCCGCGAGCAACGATAAATGGCAGAAACATTACATTTAATATCCTGAAAAAACCAACTACTTGCGACGTTTTTTTCGGGAGCTGAATCAAAAAAACCACAGCCAAAGGAATTATTCAATGGCTGTGATTTAAAAAAAGTCTTACTTATAAAATCTCGCGCCTCAAGATTCAAAGCACCAAATAAAAATAAAATACTCACAAAAAGATGTACCACAAAACATTCTTTCTCAAAAAATCGCCTGATGGTTTAATGGTACAAAATGCAGTAAAGATTAAACAATGCTTGCGCTACCAAGGAGCATTCATACTCATCGAAACTTCCCATTCAGATTCTTTGAATTTTTTGTCTCGATCGAGTTTGTATCCCCAGTCAATTTTAATATTCTGAGGCCTTGTCATGCTAAAGCCAAATCCAACAGCATGGCGCACGTTAAAGTCATTACGCTTAACATACTGAAGAGAACCTTCAGGAACATCTGTGACAGGACTACCCCACCCACAGCCAGCATCATAAAATAATCGACCACGCATACCGTAGGATTCAACCATCGGAAATTGCAATTCAGCGTTGAACAACACCGATCTTGTTCCGCCAAGTGGTGTGTTATTTTTTTCACGCTTCTCGCCAGGTTCTACAAAAACGGGTCCTGCTCCACCAGAAACAAATCCACGAACCGTATCTTGTCCACCCATATGATATAGTTCGCGATATGGAACAGAATAGCCAGAAAAGGCATGTGCTGTTCCAGCTCGAGCTCTAATTGCAAGAATCAAACGCTCACCTTCGATAATTTGTGTATACCACGTTAAAAGAATTTCACTCTTCATAAATCCAGCAGTTCCAGAAAGTAATGGTGCTGCAACTTTATTCGTCAACTGAAACTTATACCCCTGCGACGGATAGATCGGATGATTGCGCGTGTCTTTGGTAATAATCGACCCAATTGCAAAAAAACTTCCAGAAGCCAAGACTCGATCAAGCAAGAACAATCCATGTGAAGACAATTTTTCGACCATTTCTTTTTTTACATCGTTATAATTTACAAATTTATTACCTTCGATCCCCATAGAAAGACCACACCGTAAATCACGATCAATATCTGGCAACCTGAACGCAAAAACCGAAGTAAGAGCAGCAACTTGTTCAACCGGACGAGTAACTGTCTGATACCATTGTGAATGTTCATCTCTGCGATAGCCAAAATCAAACGAAGATTCAATATTCGATTCAAACATGTATGGATTGGAAAAATTAAAATTAAGTTGCCACAAGTCTGAGCCTTCGCCACGCAAGTCGGCACCAATTCCCCAGCCTCGTCCAAGCAAATTACGCTTTGTTACATTAAGCCCAATATTCATATTACTACTTTGACGGCCTTCTTTTGCTCCGTATCCTGCTGTCATGGATGCATTACCTGTTTTTGCTTCAGTAACCTCGATCTCAAGATCAACTAAATTATCATTCAACTTATGAGTTATAAATTTAACGCCATTACGTTCAAAAAAACCTAAACCTTCAATTCTTCTCTGAGATATACGCTTATCACGGGAAGTTAACAACGCACCTTCTTCCAACGAAAGCTCGCGACGAATAACACTATCATGAGTAACTTTATTTCCCGTGATATCAATTGCCCTGACATAAACTTTCTGACCTTTTTCAACATCAAAGGTAAAATCGATTGTTTTTGTTTCCTCATTAAATTTTAATTGAGGAAAAATTTCTGCATTTGCATAGCCATATTTTCCATAGACATCCTGCAAGCGCTGGATTGTAGCTGTCGCATCTGCTCGACAATAAATCCCACCCTCTTTGACCATTATAGCATCCAAGAAATCTGATTTTAAAACTTCAGAGTCATAAGGAAGTGTTACATACCGAATAGAATATTGATCGCCTTCATCGATGTGGAAAGTTAACCTTAAACACCCGGTAGGACCTTCTGGATATTCAACAACAACATCTTTTACTTGCGCATTTGCAAAGCCAAGATCTTGATATGCAAATTCTATAAGTTGGCGATCATATTCTACCATGTCTGGATTATATTTTCCTGAACCATCAGCAAACCCTAAAAGCCACAACTCCTTAGTCAATAAAGTCGATCTCAAACGCCATTCTGGAATTTTGGTTACTCCAACAAAACAAATTTCTCGAATCTGCGATGGTTTTCCCTCTTCAATCGTAATCAAAAGATCAAGCCCATCAGAATCTTCAGATTTTTTAAGTTCACCCTTTACTGAAGTGTTGTGATAATTTTCTTCACGATACAATTTTTGTATTTGCGAGCAAAAAAATTTTACATCGTCATCATCAATTGCAACGCGTTTTTTTAATTTTAGTTTTTCACCGATTTTTTTTGTGGAAATTTTTTCATTTCCAACAATTTCAAAAGAAACAAAAGGTTTTTTCTCAGAAAGAGAAAGGTACAAAACAACGCCATCGTTATCATCTTCCTCTTTTTCTATTTTTATCTGAGAAAAATATCCCATCGAATTTAATTTACTAATAGCTGCAGACGACAACGAAGGATCAAATACATCACCCCTTTTATACAAAAACCGCTGCTCTATAGCATCGTTTTGAACCAAGGAGTTACCGTGAATAACAATATCCGTAATAATTTTTGTCTCAAACACCGATGTTGAACTCACCGAAGAAACCAGAAGAAGAACCATAAAAAATGGTATCACGCGAGCAAAATAAGACTTAATCATGTGCATAACTTACTACCGCTTTATCATAATTAAACGTTATACCTGCAAGAACAACTCGTCCCTGAAAGCATAAAATATTGGCTAAAGAATATCTAAGACGACAAAAAAAACCAGTCTTGATTGTTATTAGCTCAAAAACACGTCGTAAGGCTGCTGTACAGCACGCAAATGAGAAAAAATTAATGACTCTTCGCGAGACAAAAATTCAGCATCGGCTTCCCATGCAGTAGCTTGTGCTCGCATAACATCAAAGAAATTCCATTCAATTTTTTTTGAACCAACTACAACTCCACTTGCATGCTCAGAAAAGTCAAAGGTCAAATCATCACTTCGATGCGCGATGTTCAAATCGATATCATTTAACGAAGTTGAGTTAAGCAATGCACTAATCACGGGTGCGCACACAGAAATAGGAAGTGGTTTTAAAATAGATTTTTCTTCATCCTTGCGAGAAACAAGAAACCAAAGCTCCTTGTGTGTCGGATCGATGCGTTCTATGTTTTTATGAAAGTCTCCAACCAATAACGACCACCATGTTTTATCTTTATTTAAATCTGTTTTTAATTCGAAAGAGCCTTCTGCTGAAACCTCACGATCAAACATGATTCGAACCTGCTTTAAAGAAGCTGGCAGATTTAAACCTGCATTCTGCAATTCTTTTTGCAAGCAATTAAAACGCTGATCACTATAATACCGAGACGTGCTCACCCAATCACTCGATTGAACCTTGTCGGCGATTGAATAACAATGTAAAACAGATTTTAAAAACGATGATTGCACGGCAAAATCAGTCTCTGGTTGAATTGGAGACCCCAACATAATAAGCTCATCAATATTCCAATCGGGATTTACTAACTCATAATCCAAATACTTCTGCCCCTTTTTTCCAATAACAGCATTTTTTGGCACAAGCCCACACAAAATTTCACCCAGTTTTTTCTTAACAAGTAATTCCTGAGTTCGCGCACCATTAAAAATATCTTCATTTCTCACAATCGAAACAAAAGCCGCTGCATTTAACACTAAGTTTCCACCATGGCTATGCGCAAGAATTGTTATCTTCGGGTTAATACCATTTTCCTTAAATCGAGCGATCTGCTCAGAAAGTGCATTTAAAAAGCGAATTGCTTCCTGACGTCGTTTGTGTTGACTCAACAACCCACTCCAGCCAAAAACATAATAATGCCGCTGCTCATCTGCACCCCCAACTTGCTGTGCAAAAAGATCAAAACTTTTGCTAATTGGATAGACCGCAAAAAGCTTTTCTGTTTCCTTGCTATTAAACGTCGGCTCAAAAGACTTCAATCCTCGCTCCATTAATGGCTGAGCACTATAAAAAAAAGTATCCTTTCGCATACTTCGTGCAGTTTTTGCATACACAGAACCCTTGATATTGTCACGCATGACCGATGGCGCATCCAATAACGATAAACTAGAGCCAAAAGTGCCATGAATAAAAACGATCAATCGATGTTCTTTGTTTTTGTCTAAAATCTCAACAATAACCGGTTCTTTTTTTTCTGATGTAAAAGAAAATTTTAACCACATAAACCATGTCGCGATAACAAAAAAGAGAAACACGACAAAACCAATAATTATTTTTCGCACTCTACACCCCTACAATAAATATAATGCACCCATAATCTGATACATTAAGCCCTTTTGTCGCCATCCATACAGCATCCGACGCAACTCTTTAAAAAAATGTCTATCATGTACATCTCTTGCGATAACCTCTAATTCATCATGCCGCTGAAGAGAAAAACAGATGACATCATTGGCGCTTGAAATATTTAAATCTACGTCATGCTCTGATTTAAGCGTATTAAGTATTTTTTTAAATACGGGATACAACGCAACAAGAGGAACAGGCCGCAAAAGACTTCTTCTAAAATTAAGCGGATATATTAAGTGCCAAAAATCCTTATGTCCAGGATCGCTCAAAAAACCACTCCGTAAAACTATTCGCTCTCCATCAGGCGAAAATGCACGGCCATACATAAGTCTAATTTGACGAACCTTGCACGGCATATCGATTTCTTTTTTTTCTAAAATTTCTTCAATTTCTGTGAATCGATGATTACTCAAAGAATTCTTGGTCGAAACAATATCTCTCGTTTGAATATGATCAGCAAATGAATAAAAACTATCAATTTGCTTAAAAAAAGATGTCATGATTCCAGTATCTGTTTCTTCCTGCAAGGGGGTTGCCAACAAAACAAGTTCCTCAACATTCCAATCAGGAACTGCAGGCCGATACATCCACTTCAAATCTTCTTTTTTTAATGGCAATTCAGGCGAAAGCGAAGCAAGCAAATCTTCATTTTTCTGAATTGCATCAGAAACTTTAACGCAATCAAAGAGCTCGTTTGATTCTTTTTTTAGTAAATAGGCGATTATTCCCATATTGAGTGCCACATTTCCTCCGTGAGAATGGCACAAAAGAGTTATTTTTGGCTCTATACCATTTCTTCTAAATTTCAAAATCTCTTGATGCAATTGATTTAGCAAGCGAACAGATGCTCTTCGACGACTTTTTTGGCTCAACAATCCACTCCATCCAAATCCATAGTAATGTCTAATTTCTGAATCATTTTGAGCTAACTTTGCACATTCCTCATAACAATACGCGATGGGTTTTATGGCAAATTTATCCAAAAAACCACTGCTTTTACTTGATGACTCAAAACCAATTAAGCCAAGACCAAGAAGCGGCTGACTTGAATAAAAAAAATTTTTTCGTCTCATCAAGGAAACAATTCGTCTATAAATACTCCCTTCTAATTTATCTCTCCACAAAGAAGGTGCACTTGCCAGTCCAGCAATAACTCCAAATGTTCCATGGACAAAAACAACTATCCGGTGTTCTTTTGATTTATCAAAAAAAACAGGCAAAAAAGGTTTAATATCAGCCTTCTTTATTAATAAAAGTAAAAACACTCCAAGAAATAGAAGGCACGTAGAAATAAGAAAATATTGAACTTTACGCATGCATGTTTTTACACAAAAAAAATTATTTTCCTTTCAAATTACCAGGCATATAAACAGGAAGCAATTACCAGAACAATTGCAAGATAACAAAACTCTTTTTTACACTCTGCAGCTGTCGGTGGTTATTTTTAAAATATAAAAAAGGAATACTAACCCGTGAAACGTTTTACCCTTCTCTTTATTACCCTTCTAGCACTCTTCTTCCCAGATTTATCATCACGAATCATACGATCTGATGATGACAGTTCATCACTCATCAAAACCAATACTAAAACAACTCCCCCTGTAGATGAAATAGCAGAACCTTTTTCAGAGAAAAGCGTATCCAACAAAATGACGCCTGCGAAAAAAACAAAAAAAACAACTCCTGCGCCTGAAAAAAAAATAGTAGAACCAGTAATCACAGAAGCTCTTCCAGAGCCTGCAGGAATGTTTGATGAAAAATTAAAACAAATTCAAGAAGAAACAGATCGCGAAATAGCAGAACTTAAACAAAAAAAAGAACAAAAATTATTAGCTATGCAACGGCAAGAAGAACTAGAAAAAATAACCGAAAAACAAAAAGCTATCGCCGAAGAACTAGAACGACTTAATGCAAAAGAATTACTTGCTTCAGAAGATCAAGAGCTTATTTCACTTGACTGGAAACTTACAGAAACAGCTCGATTTAACAGACTTTCAACGGAGCTTGCAGACACCATTGCCTCAGGGGAAGAAGATGAAGCAGAGTTACAAGATTTCAAAGAATTATTTAATGCTCAACGCGATTGGTTTGAAAAAACAATGGCTCACGCCAAATTAGTTGATGACGAACACTACAAAGCTATTTTAGATCGAAATAGCCGACTTGAACTTCTGCTCAAAGCTCAACGTATTTCGATTCCATTGCTAAGCAAAGAAATCAACATCAAAAAAGCTTCCAAATCAGAATTTGATAGAGCCTCAACTGTACTGCTTTACGAGCTCAACTCAAGGCTTACCGATCCAGATGAGTGGAATGGAGAACTCCCTTCAGACACAAGCGAATATATAGAAATAGTAAAAGCCGCAATCGCTGAATCAAAAGATCCGGCATACCTTAAAGCAACTCCGGGAAATTCAATGGTTAATAAACTTCAAAAAAAACTTGATGACGCTAAAAAAACAATTGAAGAGCGAAACAGACGTGTTCTTGAGCTTGAAATGTCTATCGGAACAAATAAAGACAAAATGAATCTCTTGAAAAATGATATTTCAACAGCAGTCTCTGAAAAGAAATCCTCCGAAGAAAAACTAAAAAAATTAGAACAAACAACGTCTCAAGACATTTCATCACTCAAAGCTGAAAGAACAAAAGTAGAAGCACAACTCACACAAGCTCAAACAGAAGCAAAAGATATCAAAACACGACTCGATAACATGACAACCGATTCTGCAAAAACCAGCCAAGAGAAAAAAGACTTACAAACGCAGCTGAGCGAGCTCACCAAAAAAATAGATGACCTTCAAGAAAAGAAGCGTACCATCGAAAAAAATCTAGACGAAGAACAACATAAACGTCGCGAACTTGAGCTACAAATGGAGCAAATAAAATTCAAGCAAGAACAAGCAGAAAGCGAAAAGAAGAAACTCTCAGACGAAAACAATAAGTTGGACAATCAGCGACGAGAACTGTCAACACAGCTTGATTCAAAAAACAAGCAAGTTGCAGATCTCACCGTTCAACTCGAACAACTCAGACGAGAACTTAGCCAGCAAAATGTTAAATCACAAAAAATCGCAGTCAAAGCTCTGGCTAATGTTCGCGAAGATCTTGAAAAACAAATTCATGACCTTAAAATAATGCTGCTAAAACAAGGAAATCAAAACGAAGGCGACATCTCAAAAGAAGAAGCAATCTTTAAGGCAAAAATAGAAGCCGAAAAAGAATTACGTGAAGAGCTGGAGCTTTTCGCTACCGAATCAATTCAAAATTCACAAATAAGCAATCCACCATCAACACCGCAAGCGCCGGTAATCTCTCCAACACCAACTCCAACGCCATTACCACTCTCAACATCTACCCCAAAAACATCTGATGCCCCAGACAGCGTTGATATCGAAGAAACCAAAAAAGCTCTTGCTGATATTGCAAAAAAATCAGCTGAATACTTAAAAAATAATACACTGGCCTAAATTATAGAGGGACACCTGCTAACAGATGTCCCTCTATAAAATAACGTTAAATGATCTGATTAATCTTCTCTTTGTCTTGGACGCTTTCTTGTTGTAGGGTTTTCTTTATCCCGAGAAGCCCTATCCACTCTACCACCAACAGGTTCTAAAAAGGATACCGTAGCCGGAGCACCTGCTCGCGGCATACAAAAAGCAAACCCATTACCAGGCCTTAAAGACCTGTCACCTAAATCACCTGAAACACTCGTATCATCTGAATCAACAGAAGCTTCAGAAGCTTCTGAATCATCAGAATCTCTTAGAGCCTCACCCAATCCAGGACGAGAATCTTCCACTTCACAAAGAGGATAAAAGCCCCATCCACCACCAAACTCTTCAACCAACGAACCAAGTGATCCTGCAGAGCTTGCAGACCTAGAAGGCGATGGCTTAAATATTTGACGTGAACTTTTTTGCAACCCTCGAGGAGGAGTTCGCAGAGGCAATCCTACTCGAGAAGAACTTGCAGCTCTTGCAGGTTTACCCACGGCAACATCAGCCCAAAACATTTGAACAAAAAGGATTAATGCTTGCATCTGCGGTGAAGCTGGAAAAAGCTTTTCGAACAATTCACAAAAATCTTTAATCAAGCTCACAACCTGAGGAGAATCATCTTTATGCAGTTCACAAAGTTCGTCAAAACCAACACCAATTGTCGTATTTACAAATTTATTAACATCAATCACGTTAACAGCTTCAACACAATCAATTCCATAACCTTTCGGCCCCAAGATCGGTTGATCTGTGATGAGTAGGTCTAACAACGTGCTACCAACGACAGCTCTTTCTGATTCAATTTTTTTCATCCACGCCGAAAGACGTAAAAGGACTTTCTTTGCTTCTAGATCTTTAACCTCTAACAAATTCAAAATAATTGAAGAAAAAAATGACAAAGCATCACTCAAGATTTCATGCATTTCATCAGCCAGTACAGCGTCTGAAGATTCATCAACTGAACAGCCACACCCAACACAACCACACAAACAAATCACATCATCTGCAGCGTTCAACTCTTGAGCTTTTTCAACAAAAGCTAATTCTTTTCGCGCCCTTGCGCTTGCTCGCAAGCCTGGATCAGCAGAGAAAAAATCCGGCCTTAGTCTGTCAGTCCGAACCAACTGCCGCCCTCGAGGACAAAACACTCCAAATGCACTTGCAACGCACAACAACAATAAAACTTTTTTTACCCAACTTGTACTCATTTTTTCCTATTCATTAAGCACGCCTTAGACCATTGCTAAAGCGAACTGTAACAAACAGAAAAAATAAAAAACAAACTATTTATAAAATCAAAAAAATTGCAAGAAACATTACTTCTTGCAACTTTTTTGATACTGCCTGAATCGCACAATTTTGCAGAACTCTTTCTGCAAATAAATTCCCTATTTTTCTTGGCTTGATTGTGCCTCAAACAACAGATCCCACTCGCCATTTAATTCTGTAAGTTGTTTTTGCATCAGCTCAAGTTCAGCTGTTATTGCAACAAACGGTTGAGTTCCATATGTGTGCCCCTCAAGTTGATGAGCTTTTTGCGCTAACGCGCCTTCAAGGTGTTTAATTTTTTTATCAAGGGCCGCAAGCTCTTTTTCATAATTTATTTTGGCATGAGAGGTAGCGACTTCATGTTTTTTTTGAACTTGCTTTACTTCTGGTTGACTTGCCAACCGAGCCGCATCTTCTTTTGCTTCTTTTTCTTTTGACCACAAATAATAATCGTAATTACCCTTGTAATCACGCAAGCCTTGAGGCGTTAATTCAATTATACGTGTTGCAAGCTTACTCAAAAAATCTTGATCGTGAGAAACAAATAACAATGTACCGGTGTACTGCGTCAACGCTTGCAATAACACATGTTTAATAAAAAGATCCAAATGGTTTGTCGGTTCATCAAGCAAAAGGAAATTTGATTTTTGAAGCAACACTTTTACCATCGCAACGCGATTTTGTTCGCCACCACTGAGCACGCGAATTTTTTTATGAACATCATCACCAGAGAAAAGAAAACATCCCAACATGCGACGCATCTCTGATTCACTTACCCGCGCACAGTTTGCAGTTATTTCTTCCAAAATTGTTTTATTTTGATCCAACGCCAACAGCTGATCCTGCTCAAAATAGGCCATTTTTGTATTATAGCCCCACGCAAATTCTCCAACAGTAGGTTTTAACTTATCGGCCAAAATATTCATGAGTGTTGATTTACCAACACCGTTTGCCGCAACTAAGGCAACTTTTTCGCCTCGCTGAATTTCACACTCAACACCAGAAAAAAGTTTTTTATCCCCAAATTGCATCGCAAGATTTTTGATACGCAGCGGATGAGCCCCCGACTGCTCTACACCAGCAAACGAAAAATGAACTGTTGGAAGAACGGGCGGAATCTCAATCACTTCCATATCATCAAGTTTCCGTTGCAAGCTTCGCGCAAACGCTGCCTTTGAAGCTTTAGCCTTAAACTTTGCAATCAATTCTTCTTTGCGCTCAATATCTCGCTGCTGCAATTTTGATGCCTGAACCAATCGTTCACGTTCTGCATCCTTTTGCTCAACATACTGAGAATAATTGCCTTTGTACCAAGTAATTTCACCATTTTCTACTTCCAAAACTTCATTACACGCATGATCAAGGAAATACCGATCGTGAGTCACCAAAAGATACGATTTCACATCACTTTTAAGAAATTTTAAGAACCAGTCTTTAGCAACAATATCCAAGTGGTTAGTTGGTTCGTCAAAACAATAAAAATCTGCTTTTTGTAACAACAATTTTGCCAAAACAAGTCGCATTTTCCAGCCCGTACTCAACTCCGAAACCGATTGTTTTTGCTTAAATTCGTCAAACCCTAGGCCAGAAAGAACCAATAGCGTTTGCTTTAAGGCTGCATGCTTATCGGCATTTGCAAGACGCTCATGAAGCGCTGCATACCGTTCAATATCATCAATTTCATACAGTTCACCTTTTTCTATCAAAGCCTCTAGCTTTTTTAGCTCTTCCAAATCACGATCAAGCTCATCAAAAACGGCAAAAGCTTCATCAAAAACCGTACGATCCGAGGTCAATACAACTTCCTGTGGAAGATAGGCCATTTTTTTGCCATTTTCTATCGAAATACTTCCAGAATCTGCTTTTTCGTATCCTGCTAAAATCCTTAAAAGCGTTGATTTTCCAGCCCCATTCCTACCAACAAGACCCAAAGACATCCCACGCTTAAGGGAAAAAGAAACGTTATCAAAAATATCGCGCGTACCATACCGCAACGACAGTCCACTTACTAAAATCATATATTTTTAAATTAAAAAACATTAAACAATCTAATAAGTATACGCTCACACTCAAGACAACGCAAAAGGGTCAAAAAAACAACGTTTTTTATACCGCAGGCAACTCTGGAAGTGCTGGCAAGTCAACCTCACCAGATGAAACAGAATCGGTAGGTTTTTCAGGCGTTTTTGTTTGCTCCAAAGACGGCCCTACTTCAGGAGCTGATTCTTGGGGGACCTCGGGAATTGGTAACACTTCGACTGCTGGAATCTGCTCCGCCGCTGGCTCTGGAGTAGTCGCTTTCTGTTCATCTACAGTTGGTACTTGTGGCTGCTCCTGCGTCGCATCTGGTATCGACGGAGGTATTACTGGTGCAATTAGAAGAGGTTCAACCCTCAATGCCTGAGTGGCCAAACTAGCAGGACTCGGTAATTCCGATGTAATTTCTAAGGTTTTTTTCACTTCTGGCGATTTTATTTCTGCTGGCGCAGGCTGAATGCCTACCGGAGCTGGAGGTTGCGTTACTTGAGGCGCTGGAGGAGTTGACGCTTTCAACATTTCTAACATTTTAGCTAAATCATCATTTTGACCCGAAGAAGTAGCTGATTGTTGAGTATTTTGTGTAGATGGACTTGAACCCGTATTGCTCGGCGCTGGCGGCGTAGAATCTTTTTTAAGATTTTCCAGAGTAACCAAACCAACCTTCTGAGCCACAGAAGAAGTATTAATATTAGTTGCGGGAGGTTTTGCTGCAAGCTCAAGCTCATCACAGCGAGTTTGTAAATCTTTATGCGCTCGCTGGATCGCTCCAATTTTATCCAAAACATCATAAAGAATTTTTTTGTCAGACTCTTCGGTCATTTTTTTTATAACAGCCTGCAAGCTTGTTGTTATTTCTTTTATATGATCAATCATTGGATCGTGAGTTTCTTGTTTTGATCCACAAACAGACATCGACCATAAAAGGCCAAATAACACAATACTATTTCTCATACAACCCACCACTACGCTAAAGCTATCCAACGTGTTTGTTTATTTTTCACTCAACGCCACTATACGCTGCACAAACACTTCAAATTTTTTATTTAAAAAACCGTATGAATCTTTGCTCCCGCATGCTTTTTTTTATTGGTTTAATGTGTTTAGAAAACAACGCCAGCGCAACACCCATTCAAGTTTACTTTGCACCAGATGATAGACCAGCTGGCTATTTAATTAAAGAAATCGATCAAACAACTGACAAAATCTACGCCGCAATCTACTATCTGTCTGATCAAAACATAGCAAATGCCTTAATCAGAGCTCATGAACGAAAAGTAGACGTACGAATTATTTCAGACTCCCACACCAGCAAAACTGTGTACAGCAAACTCAAGCAACTCTACTTTTACGGTCTTAAAGTTTTTACACCACAAGACTACCCTCTCAGCAAAGGGTTTGTTCGATCTCGATTAATGCATCATAAGTTCGCACTCGTTAATGGAAAGGTATGGGTTGGCTCTTACAACTGGACAGTTGGAGCAAATGTTTTTAATTTTGAAGATGCGCTCGTAATTTGCGATTCTACAATCTATCAAACCTTTCTTAAGCGGTTTCTTGAAATAGAAAAACTCTGTGTAAAGTTTGTCCCACCCGCAATCCCAACTAAATCGCCTGAATCGTATATCACATATCACTTACGACCATTTTCACCAGCATCACTCAGTTAACATTTCCATAAACTGTTCTGCCATGCGCAAAAAGCAACTAGCATGATTTTGACAGCATGAATGATTCATGAAAGTGTTTGTATGGTTGTCTCTTCTTTGTTCCTGTTTTTGAGCAGTATTTCATGGTGTACAGCCGATTCATGGACGCATAATTATTCACGTGATTATCTTTCTCCTGGACATCGCATTATTTTGCAGCCGCCGCCACAACCGCCATCGTTTTTTTCGAGCGGTCAGTTTTCGATTCAGACCTATCAATCAACGGTCTATCACGAACCAATATTTTTTTACACACAGCCAACGGTTGTTCCCGCCCATCGCCAACTGAGCGCTCAGGAACGTGCAGAAAATGAAGATTGTGATCTTAAAAGTCAGTGCTCTCGTGCAGTTCAAAGAATGCAAAGCACTGTTCGCTCACAGGTTGCAAAAAACAGACAATTATTTCCCTTCAGTCCTGAGCACTGGACGCACGATCCTGATAATTGGGATGGTGTTTCTCATATGCGTGAAATCAATTTTCATCCCTATGCAGTGTATCAACTAGACACCCAAAACATCTCGCCGTTAGCAGTAGCTCAAGATGTTGCCGCAAAACAATATACTGTTTTTCATCGCAAGCCATCACTGCGATTTATCGCCAATCAAAAAGCTGACTTTTGTGCCATTTTCGATCCGCAGGCCAATCGCGTGCTCTATGTCATCAAAGGATACGACACCTACTGCTCATACAATTTTGAAAACGAGCAAGCATTTGAAGCGGAAAAATATGCAATTATCGACCAGAAAAATCAGACGCTTTGCCTTGCAACGTTTAATAGTTTTTCGCCGGAGATGCGTGACAATCTTGACGCAGAGTTGCAATCGTTGGATGCGTTACCAACACGTTGGGACGAAGAAAAACTGCACGATGTTATGTGTACTTCAACTCGCTTGAGCCCCTACACATATCCTCACGATTCGTATCTTTATTCCAGTCGGTCACGATATGTGATCGCAAAATATGGACTTAATCCGCGACAGATTTCTGCGCTCATTGCAGAACGTATAACACAAAATCGCGCCATTCCGCTTGCAGGATCAAAAGACTTTTTGTGTATCGATTTGTCAGAAGATTTTTTAGCAATTCTACTCCCAGATGAACAAAAAATTATCACGATTTTCCCCTGCAGATCAAAATCTTTGCGCGATCCACCAATACACTCTCCTGATGATGTTAGGCCCATGCTGTACGCAACTCGCATTGTTTCGCATGAAGAACTGCTGCCAGCGCAAACAGATGCGCCAGAAGTGTGTCTTGGAAAAACGTACCTGCATATTGGGCTACAAGATGAGAGTTTTGCTACGCACAGAGCCGCTGAATTTATTGATCATACGCCGCAATCAACGAACCTAACACACCCGCAAATTTTGGCCTATGCACTGAAAGAGCGCTATTACTACATGAAGATCAAGCAAGATATGAAGTATGCAAACGAGCTTGCCGAATGCCGACAAAAATTTAACAACATTCCCGACAAAATCAGACAACAAATTATTTGCCAGTCAGAATCGGCGGATCTTGCCAGCACCGCTAAAGCGCTT
>VHBT01000022.1 GCA_016871815.1 Candidatus Dependentiae bacterium | reverse complement strand
TGTGTGCTTCAGAAGTCCAATCATATGCTATAGAAAAAGGTTACTCAAATATTGTTGTTCCAACCACATTATTGTTTATCTTTCCTGGATCTGAAGATGAGTTATTGAATGATGAATCTTTATTTGTTGTTCAAGATCGATTTGTTTATAGTTCTGACGAGCAAAAAGAACTGTTAGGGTTATTAAAAAAAGCGATGCTTTCATTTATTTTGAATCAGGGTTTTGACCGATCCAATTCTTATGAATTATTGCTGGCTAATTTTCTTGATGTTGTAAAAAACTGTGGGCTTTGGGATTTTTCATTGCGTTCATGTAATTTTATTTTATCGTGTGATGAAAATAAAAACCCAACGATAGTACTGCTCGATCTTGAGCGACCTGCTTTTGGGGGCGGTAACCCTTTGTATTTTTTCCATAAAAACACAGCCGAAGTTGCCTCTAGTGCTCGGGCGGGTGTGGAGAATTTAGCGAAAATGCTTTTGGCTGATGTATAGAACTTGATTCTGAAAAAAGAGATTTTAAGCAGAGTATTTTTTGAGTTTGCTGCGTGGATTGATAAAGTCCGCGCAGCTTTTCGTTTTAAAGTAAGCTTTTTTTGTGTGAGATTTTAATTTTCTTTAATTATACTTCGTCACGGAGTTATTCTAGCTGAGATATTGTGGTGCTTTTTTGCGTTACGAGTTTTTTCGGCGAGAGAATTTTCTATGAAATTTTTGTTGATAGCGTTATTGTCATTTCAGCTGTGTGCTGTAGAGTTTGTTTGTGAAGAAGATAAGCAAGCGTACGAATATATTTGTAACTGGGCAATTTCGGATGAAGCATTGCGAATTAAACAAGAAAAAAACATCGCAAGTGATAATCCTGCGCTTAATCAGTTTTTGCGTGATCTTGTCTTGCATCCCGTGATGTCAGAAGTTTTAAAGCAGCGACCTTATTTTGATTACTCAGCACAGTTTTCATACCGTGAAATGCAAGCTATTTACTTTGACTGGCAGAAAAAATTTATTGATGCTTTGACCTTTTTTGGTGGTCATCTTCTGCCAAACCCTTCAAGTGAATGGCCAGAAACGGTAGCGTTTTTGTTTGATTTGTTTCCAGGGTTTATTATCAAGATGAGAGCTAAAAATTCTTATCGCCTCGGTTTTTACGATTCTAGTGGAATGTTCACCTTTTCTGATCAAAGTTCCATGGTGAGTCAAATTGAGTTTCCGTTGCAGGAGGTCAGTCGTCTTTTGTATTCAGAAGAAGTGGCAAGCGTTATCGCTGAAAAAGGATACACAGCTGTTCATGCGCCAAAAAAACGTCTATTTATTTTTCCAGGGTATGAAAATGCTCCCTTGAATGATGAAAGTATTTTTGTTGTAGCAGAAAGAGTTGTTTTTGATGAAAACAAACATGCAGAGTGTTTTGGTTTGATGAAAGCTGCGTACTGTAGATTTATCGAAGATGAAACGTCTGAAAATCAAGATCCCTACAAACAATTACTTAATAATTTTTTTGAAGTTGTTACTGAGTGTGGGCTTTGGGATTTTTCTCCCCAAAAACACAATTTTGCCTTATGGTGCGATGAAAAGGGTATGCCACATTTAACTTTTATGGATCTTGAGCGACCACAATTTGGTGGTGGAAATCCGTTGTATTTCTTTCATAAAAATAAAGATGAATGTTCATTTAACGCACGGGTAGGTCTATCAAATTTGATGTATATGTTGAGTGCCGATGAAGATGATGCCTTTGGCGACTTTGGTGAACTTAATATTGTTCGCATGGCGGATGTTGATGAGCTTTCATGTGCTTAAATTGCGCGTTTTTTTGAGCTGCTGTAAAAAGGCAGCTCTTTTTATGCATTAATTAAGCGAATTTCAATTCGTTCGATCCCTTTGCCGGGCCTGTCACGTTTAAGTGTTACGTATCCAACCTCTCCGGTTGTGTTTACGTGGGTTCCTCCACAGGGAACTTGGGCAAAGCGATCTATTTTCCAGTAACGGCGTTGAGTTGCCTCATCGAGCCAACCTTTTGATATCGGCAGATTTTGGTGAATAATCTCGTTGTATCGCTGTAAAATATCATTGAAGTGTTCTGAAATATTAGAGTCAGATTTAAAGTCAATTCGCGCTTTTGACTCAGAAATATGAGCACCAACTTTTTCTAGGCCAAGAGACTGAATGACAATTTCAAGGATAAGTTCTGCGGTAAAATGCAGGCGCATAAGTCTATGACGGCGGTGCCAGTCGATTTTCATTTCAATAGTATCACCAGCATTTAGTCCGTGATTTTCTGGTAAAGTGTAAAAAATAAGCCCATCGGCCATTCTGCTTGAAACAACTTCAAGGTTGTTAAACCATGCCTTGTCGCTCTCTTGTCCTCCAGAAAACGAAAAAGCAATTGTTTTTTCTGGTAAAACTTCGTTGCCGTTAACAGAAATTATTCTTGTAATAAGCGTTTGTTTGTAGGGGTCTTCCCAAAATGTTTTTTGCATAAATTAGCGGTCCTTTTGTGTGTTTTTTAAAAATGAAGTAAGCGCATTAAAATAAGCTATTGGCTGCTCATAGAATGGAAGGTGGCTTGCGTGAGAGCAAATGTACACAGCCCCTTGTTTAAGTAATTGAGACATCTTTTTGGCGTCTTCGGGTGAGCATTGATCGTATCGTCCGCCTAGAACTAGTGTTGGGGTATTTATTTTTTCAAGATCTTTCCATCGATCCCAGTCTTTGGCTGTACCTGTAATATGAAAATCATTTTTACCGAAAAAGTGCATGCATACATTCCAGTTTAATTCTTTCATAAAGCTGTCAAATTCATTCGGCCATTTTTGCAAAATACAAAAGTGCTTTTTCATAAAATCGTTAGCCATTATTTTTTGCCATTCGGTTTCGCCGACTTGGTTATTTGCTTCACAATCCAAAAGAATTTTTTGAGCTTTAGGCGAAAGCCTTGAGCGTAATTTTTGTAAGTATTCTTCAAATGATTTTGAGCTCGCCGTGAAATTCGAGAGAATCATGCCTTGTAGTTTTTCTTGATGTTTAAGAGCATATTCGATTGCGAGCACAACCCCCCACGAGTACCCAAAAATATAAAAATTATTTAATTTAAGCGCTTGGCAAATGTCTTCAAGATCCCGAGTAAAATGTTTAATCGTCCAAAACTTGGGATTGTTAGGGGCGTCTGATTTTGCTGAGTCTAATTGATGATATGTAATTACCTTGAAATCATTTTTTATTAACTCATCTATGACAGGCTTGAGCATTGTGGATGTGCCGCCAGGCCCTCCGTGGATTAATAGTATTGGCGTTTTTCCAGAGCTAGATACTTGGGTCCAGAGTTTGTGTCCCATTCGCGTTGTGATGTAATGCTCTGTAAAAGATGATTTTGTGTTCATAGCTTGTTTTTTTATTTCCTCAATGACGTTCATGTTGTTAATAATATCAAGGTGTCCGGTATTCTCTAGTAGTTGAATTTTTTCTTGAGGAAATAGTTCTTTAAATGCCCATGGATTATTAATTTCGTCGTTTTTTCCAACAAAAATTATGCATTTATTGGCGGCTTGAGTTAGGTCTTTTTTGTAGGGAATTCTAGGATGCATAGAACTTGCTAGATTGTAGTCATACGCAAGCACTTCTGTCCCATCACACTGTTTTTTTGGTTTATTAAACGTTACAACAACTGACTTGTTGAATCGTGTGATTCCCATCGCATTGCAGGCTACTAATTCTAGCAGTTTTATTTTGTTAACCTTTGCCCAAGCTCTAGCGCCAGGAGTTTTCATTGTTGGGGCAGTGATGATCGCAGGGGTAAGTAAAATCGTTGAATGGGCAAGATTCTTATGCTTTCCTGCGGTAAATCTAATAGCAAGGCCTCCACCGCTAGAATGACCAACTAAAATAATTTTTTTGTAAGGATGGGTACTTGAAATATGTGTAATTAAATCTGCTAAGTCGTCTTCGAGCTGTCCAATGTATGAGCAGGTGCCGTGAGGGCCGGATTTTCCGTGACCACGAATATCTGGGATGCAAATATGAGCGTGTTCATGAAGTTTTAGGCCCAGGGGAACCAGGTATCTCCCATGGTAGCTCGAGCCATGTAAGAAAATGATGAGTGTTTCTGTTGGGTGGTTGCTTGGTATAAAGCGATAAAATAATGCTGTTTTATCCCGAGCTATAAATGTTTTTTCGCGAAGTTGATGGTGGTGTACAATTTTTTGAAATGAAAGAAAATCAAGAGCAACTGCTTCTTTTGCATCGGGTTCATTTTTGGGCCCAGAAAAGACCATAAAATATTGTGATGCAAAAAAAAGAAGAATAAGAGCAATGCTTGCAAGAAAAGTGATTCTTTTCATCTGTTTTTCAAAAAATCGTAGTTAAAAAATTATGTTGAGTTTAGGGTGGTTTTTTCTTTGAGGCAATTTGTTTTTAGGATTCGTCATTAATTTCGTCTTGGTAAGGACATTCGTTTGGAGCATTTTTTATAAGATTGTCCATCGTTTCGTCGAGCGGAAAGAGTCGCAAGGGGTCTTCTTCTTTTTTTTTCATTTCTTGTATAAAAACTTCTGCGGTTTTGTAGTTTTTTACAAAGAAATCGGAAGTATTATTGCTTGCGGCTGTGCCATCATAACGGTGAGCTTTTTGGCTTTTGGGATCAAAAAAATAGTAGTTTAAAAGTTCTTTGTATAAGTAGGTTGTAAGTGCTCGTTCCGTAAAATAGATATTATTTAAAATGTAGTATTTCTCTGTGGGTGTTAGATCAAAATCATTCATGGCTGCAAGTCCAAAATCCGTGATAAAAAGATCATCTTCTTGAACAAGGATATTTTGAACGTGCGGATCGATGTGAATTAAGCCTTCATTTCTTAAAAAGCTTGCAAGAGCATGAAGTTTTTTAAGAACCAATTGAATGGCATTGCCAAATTCATCTTCTGTTTTTGTTTTAATTTCTTCAATCAGCCATTCTTCAAGCGTTTTTGGAATATATTCAAAAAATAAGACAAGTTCGTGGGTCGCATTCTGATGTTCGTTTAAAAAAGAATTAATTTCTGGACTATCGTTTTCTGCCCAGTCGATAGAATGATAAAAACGTTTTTCTTTTTTTAGGATTCTGAAGTGGTATAAGAGTGGAAAAGATACGCATTTGTTAGAAAGAACCCATTCGGTTGCCTTTTGACAACAATATAACTCTCGCCAAACCCCAAATCCGGTATATTTGGGTCTGTAGTAATGAAGAGGAAGATTAAAGTGATTAGCTGTTGAGAACTGATTTTTCTCAAGCATTTCAGTGTCTGTTATTCGTATTTTTTTTACAAAAATTGGCTGTCCTGCAAGGCTGATTTTCCCTGCGACAACACCTGATCCTCGGCTTTCTTCAGCAAGCTGCAGAGAGAGGGCTTTTTGTAAATCGTCGTCAGGCATATGGGATAATTTTTGAGAAAGATTAGCATGTATTTTTTTGCGTGACGAAAGAGTTGTTGCAGGTTCTTTTTTCGGAGTCATGGTAACTGTGAAAAGGAACAGGATAGCGATAACGGGAATTGTTAATAAAAATGCGCGCATTTAATATTCGCTTATTGGTTTGTATAAGATAAGTTTTACCAGATCGTTTTGAATTATTGCCATCCCTCCTGGAACTGCAAGTGTTTCAACGGTTCCCTCTATTTTTGAGTAGGTTAAAATACCACCGATTTTTAGCAAAGATATTGTTGGAATGTGGCCTTTGCCTACAGAAAAAAATCCATTTGGAGAGCTGATTTCTATCCAGAGGGCATTAATCGTTTGCTCTCCTGCTTCAGTCAGGATTTGAATGGTGATTAAATTATTTGATGTTGATTTTGAGGTGCTCGTAGACATCGTTAAGAGTTCCCTTCATGTAAAACGACTGATCTGGCATGTGATCGCATTGACCTGTAACGATTTGTTCAAAATTATCCACGGTGGTGTCTTTTCTTACAAACCTTCCAGGGATGTTAATGTACTGAGCTCCAACAAACAGCGGTTGAGTAAGAAAGTTTTCGATCTTTTTTGCGCGGCTGACGGTGATTTTATCTGATTCTGAAAGTTCATCAAAACCCAAGATGGCGATAATGTCTTGGAGCTCTTTATATTTTTGTAATGTGTGTTGAATTGTTTGTGCGATTGTGTAGTGTCTGTGGCCAACAATTTCTGGGCGTAATCCGTTTGAAAATGATTCTAGTGGATCGATTGCTGGATATCTACCAGCTTGAGCAATTTTTCGAGAAAGAACAGTTGCAGCATCAAGATGTTGAAATGTTGTTGCTGGGGCGGGATCGGTGTAGTCATCGGCGGGTACGTATACCGCTTGAATAGAGGTGATTGATCCCGAGTGGGTACTGGTGATTCGTTCTTGCAGTGCTCCCATTTCTGTTGCCAGTGTTGGTTGATATCCGACAGATGATGGCATTCGACCAAGCAACGCAGAGACTTCTGATCCTGCTTGAATGTATCTGAAGATGTTGTCGATAAAAAGAAGCGTGTCGCGCTTTTCAACATCTCTGAAGTATTCGGCCATGGTAAGTCCGGTAAATCCAACGCGGAGACGAGCTCCGGGCATATCACCCATTTGTCCAAAAACAAATGCGGTGTTATCAAGAACTTTATTGGCCGTCATTTCAAGCCACAGTTCGTTTCCTTCACGCGTTCGTTCTCCAATCCCAACAAAAACAGAGCGGCCACTGTGCTCGATTGCAACGTTGCGAATGAGTTCTTGCACTAAAACTGTTTTACCAACTCCAGCTCCACCAAAAAGACCAATTTTTGAACCTTTAATGTACGGACATAGCAGATCGATAATTTTTATACCTGTTTCAAGAAGCTCTGATTGAATTTTTTGCTCAGTGAGTTCGGGTGGATTTTTATAAATCGAGTGACGAGGAGTTGTTGAATCGATATCGCCTTTTCCGTCAATTGGTCGTCCAAGTACATCAAAAACACGTCCGAGTGTATTTGATCCTACTGGTGCTGTAATCGTTGTATTGGTTGAAAATACTGGCATTTTTCGTGAGACAGCGGTAAGTGGTTCAAGTGCTATGCAGCGAATAATACCGTCACTAATGTGTTGGGCAACTTCAAAGTGTACTTTTTTTGTGTCAGCCTGTCCTGGAATTGTCATGTTGGTAAAAATAAGCGTGTTGATTGGAGGAAGGTGGTCGGTCGTGCATTGGATATCAACGATAGTTCCGTTGATTCTTAAAATAAAACCAAATTCAGCGGAAAGAGGGAGTTCAGTTTTTAAAGACGCGGGGCTAATCATTCAAAAAACCTTGCTATTGTGTTGTTCATATTGACTGAGATTAAAAATAAGTTGATTTATTGTAAATGGTTCTTTAATTGACAATTTGTGGTTGAGGTGTTTTTTTTCAAAAGAAACTACTTTTCTGGTACAATACTGCGTATGGTAACAAATATTGATGTTGATTGATTAAGCACGTGGTGCTAATCATCTTCGTAGAGGAAGAGATTTATGATAGCACGATTATTGGCCGTTATATTTGGCACAAAAAATGATAGAGAGCTTAAAAGGCTTTCATCAAAGGTAACTGCGATTAATAATCTTGAACCAGTTATTCAAGCGCTTTCAGATGAGCAGTTAAAAGAAAAAACTTTTGAGTTTCGAGCACGGTTGGAAAGTGGAGAAACTCTGGACGACATCTTAGTGGAAGCCTTTGCGGTTGCCAGAGAAGCGAGTCGTAGAGTTCTTGGGATGCGTCATTACGATGTTCAGTTGATTGGTGGAATGGTCTTGCACGAAGGCAAGATTGCTGAGATGAAAACCGGTGAAGGTAAAACGCTTGTTGCAACATTGCCATTGTATTTAAATGCCCTTGCGGGAAAAGGCTCTCATCTTGTTACGGTTAACGATTATTTGGTTCGTCGAGATGCTGAACTTAATCGTCCGTTGTATGAGTTTTTGGGTCTTTCCGTTGGGATTATTCAAAATAACATGAATGATTCTGAGCGACGTAAAGCATACGCTGCAGATATTACCTATGGAACCAACAATGAGTTTGGTTTTGATTATCTTCGCGATAACATGAAATTTGATATTGCAAATTTTGTGCAAAGAAATCCTGAATTTGCGATCGTTGACGAGGTCGACTCGATTTTGATCGATGAAGCTCGTACGCCATTGATTATTTCAGGGACTGCTGAAAAAAGTAGCAAGATGTACGAACAGGCTGATTCTGCGGTTAAGCGTCTTAAAAAAGGTGTTGACTATGAGGTTGATGAAAAAGATCGTCATGTAAATATCTTAGAGCCGGGAATTGATAAGCTTGAATTAGCGCTTCGCGTGTCAAACTTGTACGCAGCAGAAAACGTTTTGCTTTTGCATCACTTAACACAAGCTCTCAAGGCAAATGTGATTTTTAAGCGTGATGTTGATTATGTTGTTCAAGATGGACAAGTAATGATTGTTGATGAGTTTACTGGTCGTATTTTGGATGGTCGTAGGTATAGCGATGGTCTTCATCAGGCGCTTGAAGCCAAAGAGGGTGTTGAGATCGAGCGTGAAAGCCAAACATTAGCAACAATTACTCTGCAAAATTACTTTAGAATGTACAAAAAGCTTTCTGGCATGACGGGTACCGCGCAAACAGAAGCAGCCGAGTTTCACAAAATTTATAAACTTGGCGTTGTTGAGATTCCAACCAATCGCCCAATGATCAGGTCTGATGAAGACGACGTTGTTGTGTTGTTGCGAGAAGACAAATACAAAGCAATTATCGAAGATATCGTAGAAAGTTATAAGCGTCAGCAGCCTGTGCTTGTGGGTACGGTTTCGATTGAGGTTTCAGAATTGATTTCTCATTTGTTGCGTCAGATTGGCATTCCTCATGAAGTGCTTAACGCAAAACAACATGCGCGAGAAGCGGAAATTGTAAAACATGCTGGTGAAAAAAGTCGCATTACGATTGCAACCAATATGGCTGGGCGTGGTACTGATATTAAACTTGGAGAAGGT
Organism: Candidatus Dependentiae bacterium; assembly: GCA_016871815.1. NCBI lineage: Bacteria > Candidatus Babelota bacterium. The sequence goes on along the minus strand of VHBT01000022.1, from coordinate 5,592 downwards.
GTTGTAGAGCTTGGTGGTTTGCGAGTCATTGGTACCGAGCGACATGAATCTCGTCGTATTGATAATCAGCTTCGTGGTCGTTCTGGTCGTCAAGGTGATCCAGGTTCGAGCAAATTTTACATTTCGCTGGAAGATGATTTTATTCGACACCACTCTGGCGATCGGATGAAAAATGTTATGGAGCGCGCAGGCCTTGAGCCGGGTGAACGTATTGAAGGTGGTTTGGTAAGTAGCAGTATTGCGCAAGCGCAACATGCCCTTGAGCAAAAAAACTTCGATCGTCGCAAGCATGTTCTTGAGTACGATGACGTAATGAATCAGCAAAGAAAAATCATTTATCAATATCGTCGTGAGATTTTAGAATCAATCGAAGGCTCTAACGAAATTATCTTAGAGTTTTTACAGGACTCTGTTTCATATGTGGTTCAGCAGGTTGCTGCTCGTGGTAAAATTTCGTCAGAAGAATTATCGCAAATTACACATCTGCTTGTAGGGCATACAGGGCTTGAAGAATCATTTTTCACGGGACTTGAATTACCATTATTTGTAGCAGAGCTTGAAAGAAAAGTTGTTGATGCATTGTGGAATTATTTCTTACAAATTCGATCAAAGCTTTCTGCAGATGTTGTTGCAAATATTGAACGTTGGATTTTGCTTGAAACGATTGATTATGCATGGCGAACTCATTTGAACAATCTTGATCAGATTAAAGATGGGATTAATTTTAGAGGCTATGCGCAGCGCGATCCACTTATTGAATACAAACGAGAGTCATTTTATGCCTTTGAGCGTATGATGATCGAGATCAAAGAGCGGGTTGTTCAAGCCGTCTTTAAGATTGATTCATCAGCTGTTTCGGACGAGGCGATCGATAACTTGCGTAGAGCTCGCGAAGAAGAGCTCGAGCAAATTAGCATGAGCGGTCCATCCGAAGATGGTGATGCAGAAAAAGCAGGCAAAGAAAATGCTGGAAACGCAGCCGCGGGAAATCGCAAGGCGCGTCGAGCAAAAAAATAGCTGATTGTTTTAGATATGGCCCGTGATAAAAATCGCGGGCCATATTTTTATGTGTAGAGGAAAATTTGTATGCAAAAAAATTTTATAATGCTTTTTATTGTAGTTTTTTTGATGGGGATTGGATGGATTTTTTTTAGAAAAAATCAAATTCTTTCAAGAAAATGTGGCTCAATTATTATTCTCAATGGGCCTTCTGCTGCAGGCAAAACTTCATTGCAGAAAAAATTTCAAAAAATGATGATGCCTAATCTTTGGATTAAACTTGGGATTGATACGTTGTTTGATGCTCCAATGCCGGATATAGATCTTGAAAATATGGCAGAATGGCAAAAAGAGAATCCAATCCGATGGGTAACCAATACATCAGATGATGCAGGCAATCAGGTAATAACTCTTTTGACTGGTGATCAGGGGGATCGAGTTGCATATGGTATGAATTCTGCTATTGCTGAGTATGCAAAATCTGGTTGCAACGTCATTATGGACTATATTCCTTATAAAAAAGAGTGGACAAGTGATTTACAGCAAGAGCTGGCGGGGCTTTCTGTGTATTGGGTTAAGGTTTCAGCACCGATAGAAACCTTAGAGGCTCGTGAAATTGCTCGGGGAACATCTCCAAAAGGACATGCGCGCAGTCATTATTTGAATGTTGAAAACGATGGAATATCGTATCAGTTAGAGATTGATACATCGCAAACACCTGTGAACGAAGGAGCCGAAAAGCTTAAAAATCTTGTCCTGGGCCTTGGTTGAGTTTTTTCTGATTTAAATATTTTCCGAAACAACATCTTTGCTTTTATGTCTGTTAATAACATCTGTGATAATCTGGCGGATTTTGCTAGCTGCTGCATTGTGCTGTTCATCGAAGGGTTTGCTGCTAGATCCATCGGTATATGATTGGACGAAGGATCCGAGTTTAATTTGTATGTTGTGGCCTCCCTGATCAACAAAGAGTGGGTGCACATTGCTAAATCCAGACCCTTTTAAAGCATTTGAGAGCAATTCAGTGTGCTGCCATGGGATCATTTCATCATCTGTTGCGGTGAGAAAAATAATAGGGAGTGATGGATTTGATGGTTCACATGAGGATGCGAGTTCAAGCGGTGATGGTTCTGAGCAGGAGTAATTTGGTGCAATAGTCGCCTGAATGATTCGTTTTGTAGCGGTATCAGAGTGTGGAAAATACTTCGCTGGTGGAAAAAACTTTTCCACGCTGATTTTTCCAATATCTGCGAACGGTGCCGCAAGGATGACGGCATCTACTTCTCTGGCAATATCTTTATTTTGACAAATAATGGAAAGCAGCGTTGATGCTCCGTTTGAAGATCCCATGACAATAAATGGCTTGTTGTGTTTCTTCTTGAGTTCAATCATTGCTTTTAATTGTTGTAAGGCTTGAGCTTGATCCCATCTCTGGGCAAATGAAGCATACCTTCTGGATGTCTTCATGGCAGGCGAATATAAAAAATAAGTATGGTTGTTGAATATTTCAGAATAAAGATGCTCAAACATTTCAGAAATATAATCGATTGTGTTCTTGTTGTGGCCAAGATACCCGTGTATAAAAAGTAATAAAAAATAATCAGTTTTCTTTACTGTGTCATATATTTTGAATTCACTCGATAATTCAAGTTCTTTCTCGCCTGTAGATTTTGAAATATGCCAGCGAGATAGAGCGTATGCAGAGGTAAGTGTAAGTCCAATTTTAGAGAAGAGCCCGAGAGTTGGTTTTTTTTCAAATAAATCTGCAGTGCTTGAAAGTGTTGTTGTTAACCATTTTGGGCAAGTCTTCCATGGGCCCTTGATATTTAAAATAGGATTCCCTTCTTGTGTTGGGATGAATGAAAGAGTAATAATTTCATTGGTGCTTGATAATAAAAATTGCAAATCAGCCGGTGTTTTTTCTTGTAAAAGCTTTTTGAGCTTAAGGATTGATGGAGCTGTTGATTTCTCTAGCTCACCACTGCAGGGTTCTTTTTTCCAGAGCACCTCTTCCTCTTTGGTTAAAGTTAGAATGGTTGATGTAGCGCTAGTATTTTCTTCTTGATAATACGAAATTCTTGCAAAGGTATTGCAAAGTGAGCAAAAAAATAAAAAAACAAAGAGATTTTTTTTGAGCATAGCGGTGTTCTTGTCTGTATAGTGTGGATTCTTTAATTATTATATCAAGATAATTTTGATTATTTTTTATATGTACAAATTTGGAGAATACATAGTTTTTTGACTTTTTTGATGGTTATTTTTTCTTTATATCTTGCGCAAAGAAAAGATGGGTGTTTATTTTTACTTTGCGCGCCATACTAAGTAAAGATAGGTGTTTATTTTTTCAATTGTGTGAGTTGTTATGAACAAGCGTTTTGGAACTTATGTTGTTCAAAAAAATTCGATAGAATCGTTCAAGGCTTTTGTTCCGCAGTCGTTACCTCCTGATCCCGCGGTGGACGTTCAGCGGCTTTTACCTGTTTTAGATTTGGCTACTCGCGCGTTAGCTGAGCTTAATAGTGTCGTTCATGCTATTCCCAACATGTCGCTTTTTTTATACATGTATGTTCGAAAAGAGGCTCTTCTTTCGTCACAAATCGAAGGAACGCAGAGCTCGCTGGCAGATTTAATGTTATTTGAGGCTGATCAAAAAAGCGATATTGCTTTTGAAGATGTGGAAGAGGTTTCAAATTATGTTAAAGCTACTCAGCATGGGCTTGAACGTATGAAAAATGGGTTTCCGTTATCTTTGCGGCTATTGCGAGAAATTCATGCAATTTTGCTTTCGGGCTCGAGGGGCTCTGGTAAGTTGCCGGGAGAATTTCGGCGTTCACAGAACTGGATTGGTGGTTCGCGGCCGGGAAATGCGCGGTTTGTACCGCCACCTCCAGCAGAAATGCTTGATTGTCTGTCTGATTTTGAAAAATTTTTGCATACCGATACCTTTCCAGTGCTTATTAAAGCGGGGCTTGCGCATGTGCAGTTTGAGACGATTCATCCTTTTTTGGATGGCAATGGGCGATTGGGCCGCTTGTTGATTACTTTGTTGCTTTGTGCGGATGGAGTGATAACTGCACCTGTGTTGTATTTGAGCTTTTACCTCAAAGAGCATCGACGAGAATATTATGATCTTTTGCAAGATGTGCGCTTGAAGGGTGACTGGGAAGGGTGGCTGGAATTTTTTCTTGAGGGCGTTGCGGTATCTGCGCGTCAGGGCTTAGAGACGGTAAAAGATGTTAACGAATTGTTTGAGCGAGATCGTAAAGCGATAGAAAAGCTTGGTAGGGTACGATTTTCGGTTATTAAAGTTTTTGAATTTTTACAAAAATTGCCACAGGTTTCTGTTTCTGTTTTGGGAGATCAACTTCAGCTCACACCTCCAACATTGCGCGTCGCGATTGAGCATTTAAAGAAGCTTGGCATTTTACATGAAATTACAGGAAAAAAGCGTGATCAGGTCTATGTGTATCGCCAGTACCTTGGCTTGCTTTCTGTGGGAACAGAGCCATTGCGCTAAATTTTTCCAACTCTTTACAAAACCCTCTTGACCCTCTACCAACTATAGGCCTTATGGTAAAAATTGAGGAAGGAAAGACGATGTCTCAATGGTATGTTAAAGAACTTGCAGAACTGGCCGATGTAACGGTTCAAACGCTTCATTATTACGATAAGAACGATGTTCTTATTTAACTTCTGGGGCATTGAGCGCTGGCGATGCTTGATCCGGCCAATAATCTAAAAAAATCGTAGCAACATACGATGGAGCCACATCCACCTCTTGGAGGTCGGTTATTCAAATGATAGAGGGGTATCACATGGTGCAGAAATACTTAAAAAACTTGTTCAGGGCCTTGGGTGAGTTTTTCAGTTTTTTGTGTCTAGAAAATCATGTATTCAGCGTTTAGTTGAGGCGGATAGGCTCTATGCATACTACGTGTTCAAAGAATTTAAATTGATTTTTCATAAGATATAGAACTTTTCTGGGTTTTAAGCTTACTCTGCTCAACAGCTTTTTCGCATAAAAAGAAGAGTATTTATCTATGATAAAAAAATTAAATTTAACCGTATTGTTAACCTACGGTTTTCTTGTTGGGATAATTTTGCCCACAATTAATATTGAAGTAAGTTTAAATAGTGCAACAACAGCTCAGCAGGTAACGGCAGCTGTTGCGGGAAGAACACCTGCGGAGTTGGGTGCGGGACTGCAGCGTCTGACGAATGAAAAAATTACAATGATTATGGGGCTTGCTCCAGCTGCAACAGTAACTTTGATTAATGGAGCATTGCCAGCGGCAAGAAAAGCAGAATTGTTGGTTTTTGGGCTGAATAATGCAACAACTGCTCAGCAGGTAACGGCAGCTGTTGCAGGAAGAACTGCTGCGGAGCTGGGTGTGGGACTGCAAAGTTTAACGAATGAAAAAATTATAATGATTATGGGGCTTGCTCCAGCAGCAACAGTAACTCTGATTAATGGAGCATTGCCAGCGCCAAGAAAAGCAGAATTATTGGTTTTTGGGCTGAATAATGCAACAACGGCTCAGCAGGTAACGGCAGCTGTTGCAGGAAGAACTGCTGCGGAGCTGGGTGTGGGAC
>VHBT01000021.1 GCA_016871815.1 Candidatus Dependentiae bacterium | reverse complement strand
GTGATGTTGATGAACCCAAACTTGAACCAGCAGAAGATGTTGGCAAACTAGCAGGTGCCGTCATTGTCGAGCTTGGTAATGATGTAGTTGCTCCTGGTAATGGCAGAGTTGTTGATGAACCCAAACTTGAACCAGCAGAAGATGTTGGCAAACTAGCAGGTGCCGTCATTGTCGAGCTTGGTAATGATGTAGTTGCTCCTGGTAATGGCAAAGTTGTTGATGAACCCAAACTTGAACCAGCGGAAGACGCTGACGAATCTTGAACAACTGGAACAGCCCCCTGAACGGCTTGATTGAAAACCTCAAGTTCTTTTTTCAAATTAGACGTTCTGTTTTTAAGTTCATCTAACTTTGTAGCTTCTGGACTAGACCCACCAAAAACGAGTATTGAATTACTAAGAAATTTATAAAAATCATCTGAAAGCGACTTTCCCCAGTCTCCAAAATTAACCCTTACAGGTTCACTTGACAAAGTATTGTTCGAAGAAGAAAAAGCAAGCCCGCTCATACTTATTACAAACATCAAGCCTAGTCGATACCAATACAACATTTTCATAACCTCTCTCTTACTTTCTTTGCGCAGCTACTTATTATCTAATTCCCCATGTTGTTGCATACGTCTGCACGTCAACGCCCCAACCCGAAACAGTAGTTATTATTGCATTAAGATCTCTTTTTAGACTCGAATTAAAATCTTTTCCGCCATCCTTTCCAATAATCATATTAAAATTTCCTGAGGCAGTAGTCATTATCAAATCACGAATATCTTTTTTGCTCGACTCGGACAGATTCGCCGTATTTGCAAGCCCCCTTAAAGAGTTGGTAGCATCAATTAAATTTTTAATTTTTCCACCAAAATCTGTTGCGGTATTAGAAAGCCTCAACTGTTCAATGACAGGTTTAATATCCACAGAGACAGCTGTAGACCCAGAAGCTGTAGACCCAGAAGCCGTAGACCCAGAAGCTGTAGACCCAGAAGCTGTAGACCCAGAAGCCGTAGACCCAGAAGCTGTAGACCCAGAAGCTGTAGACCCAGAAGCCGTAGACCTAGAAGCTGTAGACCCAGAAGCCGTAGACCTAGAAGCCGCTCTATTTGTTGCAGATCTTGACGCTCCAGCGGTTCTCGACGTTGGGAGAGCAGACAACTCAACACAACCAACAATAACTAACAACGCTATTTTAGCTATAAAAAAAAGTCTTTTATTTTCCATAATAACAACCTCCTGTCAAATACTTGCCTATAATAAGTTTCAACCAGAAATAATTTCAAAGTCAACAGGTAGCAAAAAGAGGCAAGATCAACAACTCTCTCCCCGAAAAGAAAACTTTCATAAAAAATTCTGTCCACAAAAGGTACTTTCAACTTTTTTATGATGTTGTACACTAATCAAATGTTAGCCTCGCTAAAAAAATTGATTTTTAAGGAAAACAAATGATTGCAACATCAGATTTCCGCAAAGGAATGTCTAAAATTTTATTTCGAAATGAACCGTGGATTGTTATTGACTTTAGTCACGTAAAACCTGGAAAAGGTGGTGCTTTTGTTAGAACTAAGCTCAAAAACATGAAAAATGGTCTTATCCTAGAAGAAACCTTCAGATCTGGAGAAAAATTTGAAGCTCCCGATCTTAAACATTCAAGCGTCCAATTTTTGTACGCAGAAGGAGATTTGTACAATTTCTTAGATCAAGAATCATTTGAACAATATACCTTTAATAAGAAACAAGTAGAAAACATTCTTTCTTATTTAATGGATGGTGGCATTTACACAATCGTTTTCTTTGAAGACAAGCCAATCGTAGTAGAACCCCCAACATTCATGAACCTTCGCGTTGTAGAGACAGTCCCTGGAGTAAAGGGTGACACAGCTCAAGGTGGATCAAAACCAGCAAAATTGGAAACTGGACTTACCATCTTAGTTCCTCTTTTTGTCACAGAAGAAGATTTACTTAAAGTTGATACCCGAGAAAACATTTATGTTGAACGTATTATGGAAAATACAAAACGATCATGATTAACAAAAACATCGACCCCGAGATTGAACAACAATCTACTGAAACAAATGAAATTACCGATTCAGAACTTACGCCACGAACACAACGTGCTCAACGCTCGTTTGCATTTCACATCTTGTATGCAATGGACCGCAACGATTATGCCGTTCCATTAAGTTTCATTTTAGATGACTTCAGAACCGGCTTTGATGTTGAATTTAGTGATGATTGCTTTGCTGTTTCTATTGCAAAAGGCGTACTTGAACATCAACAAGAAATTGATTCTATTGTTTTATCATTACTAGAAAACTGGTCTGCAGACCGACTTGGCTGCTGTACTACTTTGATTTTAAGAATAGCTTTTTGGGAACTTTTATACACAAAAACTCCACCTCAAATCGTTATCAATGAAGCAATCGAACTTACCAAAGCCTTTGCAGAAAAAGATGCACATAGATTTGTAAACGGGGTGCTTGATACATATTGCACTCGAGCAAATATCAAAATCGAAAACCCATTCAAAACACCAAAAGCATCTTAAAAAACTATAAAGACATTCGCGCAGAATCATTAACGTACTGGATAGAAATATCCGGTACGTTTTTCTTTTTTAAAGAACTATTTTTTTTTAGATGCTCATCAATCAGTTTTTTATTTACACAATCCCAAGACTCAAGCGGAATAAATGGAGGAATGCAATCTTCAAAAAGCAATGCATTAATCTTTTCATGGCAATAATAATCTTCGCTTTTAATCCCACCAGCACCTTCTAGTTGCCGTGGAAACAGCAACAACCAAAAACCTATTAATGGTGATCTTAATTCAGAATGACCAAGTCCAATAATTCGACCCGATTGAGCATATCGTTTAACATGAATATTAAGTAACCGATCTGATTGTGGAAACTTTCGATCGTAAAAACCGCCCACGCGCTGAATCATATCTTCGGTAGAATAAAAAGCATAACAATTCTCCACAACAGACATGTCACATGAATAAGTTGAAACATCAACTGGTGTTGCCAAAAAGTAAATGCGCTTTATTTTTCTCTGTTCAAATAACAGATCTCCACTTCGACACGCAGCGGATGCTTGCATGTGATGACACGCAACTCGCTCTCGAGCTTCATTAAGTGTTAGAACGATCTCATCGATAGATATCAACGGATCTGCACACGCGATAGAACATCGAGCAATATACTTATTCAATGATGCCACATTATCAATACCAAATGAGCGATCTTGCGCTACCAGAGGATTGACCAACAAATTTGTTACCAGCGCACCCACATTTCCAGCATGACTATGTAAAATCAACACAATCGGCTCGAAAGGCGGATAGCTCAATATAAGACTCAATAACTCTTTTGCAGCCTCTAACCGTGCTGCTCCAGAATTATTTCCAGACCACCGAAACGAAACGATGGATGCATTTTTACAACTATCATCGTCAGGTAGAAAAGCCATGCTATCACGAATCGCTCGTACAAAATCACCATTCGATCGATACCATGTTTCATTAGACGCAAAAGTCCCATGCACCACAATAATCACTGAATGCAAACAGCTCGCAACAAAAATAAATACACTTAAAAAAACAACCCTTATCGTCATTTTTATTTATCGCTACAAACCACTTCCAGATGGCTTAAACGGTGTACGATTTATATTTTTAATAATCGCCATAGAAGGATCTGCTCCCGCATCATCGATCAACACATCAACACCCAAAACAGTATCTAATGCATGACGATTAAGCTGAAGCTTTTTTACAGCATCTCGCGCAATAGTTAAAATGCTTCGCGCTACAGCAATAGTCATTAATCCGGTATGCCATGGCTGAACTTTTCCCAAATTATGCGTTTGAAGAGTAATTCTCACATTTAAAGAATCTTTCGCTGGTTCATACATCCTGGAAGACCCTGAAAATGTTTTTGCAACCCCATCACCCAAAGAAGAAATCGCTGAAACAGTACCAACAACTGCCATATTTGCTTGATACAAATATTTATTATGCGGTGTTGCCAATAAAATTAATTGTCCAATTTTTACCTGAGGATCTTGAGCTGTAAATTTTTGCTGACGAGCAAGAACGACTTGCTGAATAAGAACTCTACACCGTTGATCACTTTTACTCAAAGGAGTTTTAAAATCTTTAAACAATTTTGGAGCTTCTTTACCTCGCCAATGATGAGGATTGAATAGCATATGTGATGCCAACATACCGATAACCCCACCATTGCTATGCCCAACATAAAACGCAGGCATGTCAGGAGTTTTTTTAAGAATTAAATCTGCTAAATCTTCAGCTGCTCTCAGGTGCTCTTTCAAGCTTTTTTCTGCTGGCTTTGGAAAACCACTGTCGCCACTCCAAGAAAATGACACCAATTCAGAAACACCTTGTTTTTCAGCCTGTTTTGCTAACTCACTAAAAAAATTTTCTTCACCATACGATGGTGGCTGATACCACGAAGAATTTCTTCCATAAGATCCATGAGTAACAACGCCATAAAACGCGGCATTAACTGTGGAACTCAATATCAACCAAACAAAACAAACAGAATAAAGAATGTGATGTTTTAAAAACATTTTTATTTCTTTTCGGGTCGTTCAATACTCTCCTTAGCACTATACCAATTATACATAATAAATTGCCAGGCTGAAACAATTTGAGAAAAAAAACAACACCCAAGACCTTAAAAAGCCCTTATCAAACAAACAAAAAGGGGATTGTGATAAAAACCACAATCCCCTTTTTGTTTGTTTCAAGGTGTCAACTTATGCTACATCTGGAAAAACTAATGCCGACTCCAATGCTGCATTTGCATCAGAATCTGAGCCATGCACTGCATTTTTACCAACATTTACGCCAAACTGCTTTCTAATTGTTCCTTCTGCTGCTTTTTCTGGATCTGTAGCACCGATAAGATCTCTCCACGCCTGAACTGCATTTTCTTTTTCTAAGATAAGTGCAACAACTGGGCCTGAAGAAATATCAGCAACTAATTCCTGAAAAAACGATCTTTGCGCATGAACTGCATAAAAAATTTCTGCAAATTTTGAAGAAAAATGAACTTTCTTCATCGCTACAACTTTAAAGCCTTCGCGCTCAATTCGATCGATGATCTTACCCACATTTGCCGATTGAACAGCATGTGGTTTAATCATAGCATATGTTCTATTACCAACCATATATCACCTATTTTTTTCCATCACGCATGTGATCTTCAAGAGCCTGTTGCAATGAACCCTTCAATGGAGTTGCATCAGGACGAGGCTGACGAGAATTATCTTGTGAACCACGTCTTTCTGATCTGTCCGATCGATCTGTTCTGTCTGAACGATCTCTGTCATGACGCTCAGGACGCTCAGATCTCTCAAAAGATCGCTCACTACGTTCTGGGCGAGGTGCGCCAGCTGAAGCATTTTCAGCATAGCTACCCTTATTACCATCACGAGCAATCGCTTTAGCTGTTTCTTCAGGTTCTGTAACCGCACGCAAACTTAAACCTAACTTTCGCTCAGTTTTATTTGCACGTACAACTTTAAATTCGTACTCTGCGCCGACAGTTATTAAGCCTTCAACATTCTCTACATCTTTATTGGTGATTTCGGAAATATGAACCAATCCCTCAACGCCACTGTTAAAGCGAATAAATGCTCCAAAGCTTGTAACTTTTGAAACAGTTCCCTTAACAATTTTACCCATTGGGAATTCTTCTTCGATATATTCCCACGGATCTCTATCCAGTTGTTTGATACCAAGAGAAATACGCTTGTTGTCTTTATCAATACCAAGGATAACAACTTTAAGAACATCTGCTTTTTTATAACGATCTGAAGGATGAATGACATGGTCGGTCCATGAAATATCAGAAATATGAACCAATCCATCAACGCCATCATGCAATTGAACGAAGATACCAAAATCAGTAATATTAGTAACCGCGCCCTCAACAACATCGCCAACTTTGAATTTATCAAAGACAACTTTCCATGGATCTTCATCAAGACGCTTGATACTCAAACGCATGCGCATACGTCCACCTTCTCTATCAATTGCAAGAACCATGACTTTAATCTTGTTCCCAACTTGATAGTGTCGTTGAAGATTATGAATACGCTCGGTCCATGAAACTTCAGAAATATGAACCAACCCTTCAACGCCTTTAGCAACTTCAACAAACAAGCCGTAATCAGCAATATTTGAAACAGCGCCTTCAAGAACGGTACCAACTGGATATTGACCTTCAATGTTTTCCCATGGATTAGAAGCCAATTGCTTCATGCCCAAGGAGATTTTTTCATGTTCTTTATCAAACGAAAGAACCTTAACATTAAGTTTGTCTCCAACCTTCAACATTTCACCTGGATGCGCAATACGGCCCCATGAAATATCTGTGATGTGAAGCAAGCCATCAATACCGCCAACATCAACAAACGCACCGTAATTTGTGATATTTTTTACGATACCTTCAATTACTTGGCCTTCAGTCAATGTTTCAAGAGCAGACTTCTTCTCTTCCGAACGAAGACTTTCAAGATACTTTCTACGAGAAACGATCACATTACCTCGACGTCGATTAATTTTAATAATCTTACAGAAGACCTCTTCACCAAGGAATTGATCAAAATTGTTTACACGAGCTGTATCAACTTGAGATCCCGGCAAGAACGCAGGAATACCAACATCAACACTCAAGCCACCCTTAACCTTATGAGTAACAACACCCTTAACAGGTTCATCAGCAGCTGCAAGCTCCGCAAGACGATCCCAAGCCTTCAATGATTTAGCTTTTTGGTACGACAAAACAACGTTTCCATCTTCATCTTCAGCTTGATCAATCAAAACTTCGATAAAGTCATCAACGTGAATTTTATCTAATTCAAAATCACTAAATTCATTATTAGCAACAAGACCATCCGATTTGTAATCAATATTTACAAGGATGCCATCGCTTGATTTTGCAACAACTTTACCGGTGATTAATTTTCCGGATTTAAATTTACCCGATGCATCAGCATACAGATCTTCGATCTGCTGAGTTATATCACTACTTACTACAAGGGCTTCGTCCAGCAGGACAAGATTATTATCCGCAGCTTTACGGATAGAGGCAAGGGCCTTTCTGTTCATTAACAGATTCTCCAGCTATTTCATATCAAATGAAACGCTTTGGTTAAAAGATAAAACAACACCACACACAACAAAAAATTGCCGCCCGATAAATAACAAAAATTTATAAGCAAGCAATAAATCTACAAAAAATAGTAACAAAAAAACCAACTTTGGCAAATCAGAAGAAACCAAGAAACAATTATGCTTTTCGCTTGTTCAATCCCATCCAGCGATCCAAAATAATCGCAACAGCGCTCCGAACCGATAGATGATTATAATTTGTCATACCCCGAACCGGCGGCAACAAATAATCTCCTCGATTCAAAATTGACGGCGCTAAACCCTGACCAGTGCCAAAAACAAATAAAACTGAACGATCCTGCGACCAAACAAATTCTTGGTCATAAAAATCTATCGCTTTTACGCCAGAAACAGGCCGCGCACTTGTTGTAATAATCAGCGGATACTTACCATCTCGCTGGAAAATATTTTCACAAACCTCATGAAATGAATTTGCTAATTCAAGACGAGCTGTCGACTGGTTACGCGTAGCATTTAATTTACCACCAATTCCAGTACGCCAAAACTCCATAAATGTTTTTACGATTTCGATCTGATCGATCAGCGGCGTTACCGCAAAAAATTGTTCAATACCATAGGATTGGCTTGTTCGCGCAATATCATGCAAATCAATAGAAGTCACAGAGGTTGTTCCAACTTCTCCAGACTTTACCAAAACCTCACAATGCATAAGCGCAACATAATGCTTTGGAATGGCACGACCTGCCCGCAAAATCAAATCTTCAGAAGAAGCATGCTTTCTAAACCAATCAAAACGACGATGTAATGTTTTTAATAAAGCATTTCTCTCGCGCCAATCTTTTATCTTGCCGTGATCACCTGAGCGCAAAACATCTGGAACTCGACGCTCTTGCCACTCCACAGGAAGACCAAACTCATCATGATCCAATAACTCTCCATCAAAAGAATCATTAACCACCGAATCCTTATTACCAACAATTCCTGGCAATAAACGCAAAAAACCTTCGAGAAAAACCTGGGCTGGTAAATCACCGCCCATCAAAACATAATCTCCGATTGATAGCCGCATGCTTGCATAAAAATCTTCTACGCGAGCATCACAACCCTCATATCGAGAGCAAACTAAAACCAAATGAGAAGAATTTTGAACTGGATCCTCAGCTCTCACCTTAAGGTCATCTGCAACGACCCCTAAAACACGCTGATCAAGAACTCGGCCTTGGGGTGTAAAGAAAATTACATACCCCTTGCCAAACTCAGCAAATGCTTTTTCTATTGCCCCCGAAACAATCGTTGGCTTTAAAATCATCCCTGGACCCGGCCCAACAGTAGGTTCATCGATTGGCTCTTTGGGCGCACACTGATCAGACAATTTAATTAAATTAAACCGAACAAGGCCCCGCTCCTGAGCCAATCGAAGTAAACTTGTCGAAAGAAACTCGGAATACAAAGAAGGAAAAGCTGTAACAATAGAAACAACAAGCATTAACGTTACCCTAAAAGAGCCCCCCAAGAGCTCTATTCAAGAATCTCTAAAACCGCTCTTTTGCGTTCTTTCGCCGCTGCAGCATGCACAAGCGTACGAATTGAACGAGCAGTTCGCCCTTCTCGGCCAATAACCTTACCAAGATCTTCAGTCGCCACACGCAATTCAATAATTGTTGCCTGCTCACCAGAAATCTCAGAAACAGAAACCGATGATGGATTATCCACCAATTTTTTGACAATGCTTTCTACAAGCTCTTTAAGCATTTTTCACCGCTCTCATACAAATATAACAAACGGGTAAAGACTTAAGCCTTTTTTGCCAGTTTCATAAGCTTAATAACAGCATCTGTTGGTTGTGCACCAGTTGCAATCCAACGATTGATACCATCAAGATCAATCGACAAGATTTCATGACGCAATGGATCATATGAACCTAACGTTTCAATACATGCACCATCTCTTTTTTTACGAGAATCAACCGCAACAATACGATTATACGGACGATTCTTAACACCAGTACGGCTCAATCTAATTTTTACCATAATAAAAACGACTCCTTTTTAATAAAACAACTTCAAGGCTAGCGAAAACTACTTAAACCAACTTCCAAAGCCGCCCATCTTCTTTATCATCCTACCAAACTGCTTAGTTTCTTCAAATTTAAATAACAAAGCATCAACATCTTTAACAAAAACCCCTGCTCCCTGGGCAATTCTTTGCTTGCGGGAAGGACTCAGTTGAGATCGACCACTCAGTTCATTTTTTGTCATCGAAGAAAAAATAGCCCTAAATTTTTTAAATTCGCCTTCTTTTTTGGAAAGCTCATCTGCAGAAACTTTTCCAAGTCCAGGCATAGATGGAACAAACTGCATCAACTTATTCATAGGGCCAAGTGAACTGACCATAGATAACTGCTTAGAAAAGTCACTTAAGGTCATTTGTCCATTCATCATACGATTAACCATCGCAGAAGAATCAACTTCAGCCTCATGCTTCATCGCGCGCTCAACACGGCTCATCAGCCCCTGCATATCACCTTGTCCAACAATTCGAGACGCAACGCGATCAGGTTCAAATGAATCTAAATCATCTACAGCCTCACCCGTTCCCATGAAATAAATAGGTTTTTTAAGATCGTAAGAAACACCAAACGCAGCACCCCCACGTGCACCACTGTCAATCTTAGAAAGAACAACGCTGTCAATCGACACTGCATCGCTAAACGCTCGCCCCGTTGCAACAGCTTCCTGCCCACTCATGCCATCAAGCACCAAAAGCGTATGTGTTGGCTGAAATGCTTTTTTTGTTTCTTGCAGCTCTTGCATCAAAGACTCGTCTACATGCATACGACCTGCAGTATCCAAAATAAACAAGTCACAACCAGCAGCTTCCGCTTGCTGCAACATGTTTTCTACCATAGCCCCAACAGAAGAACCAACGCCAGGAAAAAAGAGTAGATTCGCACGATCAGATAAAATTTGTAATTGTGCACTCGCTGCGGGACGCCGAATATCAACTGACGCTACTCCCACTTTGTTTTTTGTTCGCAGGGCATCTTTTATCCAATTCCCAAGTTTTGCAACCGTGGTAGTTTTTCCAGCACCTTGTAGGCCAACAACCATCAAACGAGACATTCCGCTAGGCGCAACTATTTTTTTTAGAATTTCAGTTTTGGGACGATTACCACCAAGAAACTGCATAATCTGCAAATACAGTTTTTGCATCATAACATCAGTAAGAGTTGTCCCCTTTGGAACAACAATTGCTTGCAACTCCTTCTCCAGAGAACCCTGAAACGCGGTAACAACGGACAGTGAAACGTCTGCATCAAGCAATGTTTTTCTAACTAAAATCAAAAATTCTTGAATATCAGATGAAGACAACTTCTTCTTGGAACCAAAAAATGCAATCGCTGAAGATAATTTCTCTGAAAGGAAGGAAAACACGCCAAAATCCCAAAATATCAAAAAATATAAAACGAAAAAGTCTCAGATACGAGCAAATATGGTGCCGGGAGACGGAATCGAACCGCCGACACAAAGCTCTTCAGGCTTCTGCTCTGCCCCTGAGCTATCCCGGCACAACACACGACAATAAGCTACTGTGGATAGCTCTTCTTGTCAAACACAATTATATATAAACGCTACAATTCCTCACTTTTTACGCAAAAGAATCTGGTTTGAACTTGAAGCCGCAGAAAAAACATGTGATACTTTCAGCAACCAAATGCCTAAATAATAAGGAATTTTCCGTGCTTCACCCATTACTCGAAAATGCTGAACAGTTACTTTTAAACGCAACCGAACAATGCTCATCAATCACTACGCTTGATGCTCTTGAAAATTTTCGCATTCAGTTTTTGGGACGCAAAGGACACCTTATTACTCTCAGCGAAACATTTAATGCTCTACCAACAGAAGAAAAAAAAATTGTTGGATCGCGCTTTCAAGAAATAAAAAAAGCTCTAGAAAACCTTCACGCAAATAAAAAAAAATCGCTTGAGTCGATAAAACCCGAAAATAAAAATCATATCGATTTTTCAGAAATCGAAGCACAAAAAAACCATCCCGGAAAACTCCACGCCTATACCCAAGTGATCGAACGGATTGAAAATATTTTCATTCCTATGGGGTATACTAAATTTGAAGGACCCGAGGTTGAAGATGAGTTTCATAACTTTGATGCACTTAATGTTCCAACAAATCATCCAGCGCGCGACATGC
This sequence comes from Candidatus Dependentiae bacterium, assembly GCA_016871815.1. Lineage (NCBI taxonomy): Bacteria > Candidatus Babelota bacterium. Next base: position 6,330 of record VHBT01000021.1, on the reverse strand, counting down.
ATGACACTCTTTGGGTAAACAACACCAAGCAACTCCTTAGAACCCACACCTCATCTGTACAAATTCGCGCACTTGAAGAACACGGCATCCCTATTGCAGGATTTGCACCTGGAAGAGTTTTCCGCCACGAAGCGGTTGATGCAACTCACGATATTATGTTTATGCAATGTGAAGGAATATTTATCGACAAGGGCATAAACCTAAGCAACCTTCTTGGAACGGCAAAGCACTTTTTATCATCTTTCTTTGAAACAAAAGATCTAGACATTCGAATTCGCCCAGGATTCTTTCCATTTGTGGAACCTGGACTAGAAATCGACATGCGGTGTGTTTTTTGCAAAACAGGTTGCTCTGTGTGTAAAAAAACAACCTGGATTGAAGTTTTTCCATGTGGCATGATTCATCCAAACGTTTTAAAAGCATGCAACATTGATCCTGAAATTTATTCAGGTTTTGCCTTTGGTTTTGGGCTCTCTCGCATCGTTATGCTTTACCATGGAATCGATGATATCAGACACCTAAGTACAGGAAAGATTGGATTTTTAAAACAATTTTAATAACCTTGCTCACAGCAAATTAAATACCCCTGTGCAATAAAGGTAAAAAATGAAAGTTATAATCCCTGCTGCGGGGCTTGGCCAGCGACTTTTGCCCCTGACAAAATCATTGCCAAAAGAGATGCTTCCGTTGCTTGATAAGCCTGCAGCACAATATATCGTCGAAGAAGGAATCCGATCTGGAATCGAAGATTTTATCGTTGTTGTTAATAAACATAAAAAGTTACTCGAAGACCATTTTGATGCATCGTCAGAAGATTATCTTGCAACAATCGAAGCTAGCGGAAACTCTGCGGCGCTTGAAGTCATCAATAAAATAGTTAAACGCGCGCACTTTGCATATCTTCGACAACCTGAACCAAGAGGCCTTGGTCACGCTGTTGCACTTGCGGCACGATTTATCAGTGAACACTATTTTGGCGTTATGCTCCCCGATGATATTATCATTAGCCCTCAGCCATGCATTGGAACTCTTGCTAAAATCGCTCAACAAGAAAAAGGTAACGTTATCGCTATCCAAGAAGTTCCTGATGATTTAGTTTCTCGATATGGCATTGTGAGCTTTAAAAAACAACTCACCCCAAATCTCTTTCAAGTAAAAGACTTGATCGAAAAGCCATCAAAAAGTGACGCTCCTTCAAACTTTGCAATTGTTGGGAGATATGTACTTTCATCATCACTTTTTGAGCACTACAAAAGCCACCAAAACACTGAAGGCGAAATTCAACTCACAGATATTATCAAGTCAATGGTACAAGCTGGTGAACGTCTTTTTGCATATCGCGTACAAGGAACTGTTCTTGACGCTGGAACTCCTCTGGGATATCTAAAATCAGTTATCAATCTCGCCCTTAAAAGCCATACCTACGGAAAAGATATTCGCGAGTATATCGAGTTACTGACACAAGAAACCCCACTGACTAAAGAATTTGTTATCCCTGAAGACAAAATAAAACGCAATATAACTAAAAACGTCTAATATTCGGGGGGATAAAATCCCCCCACTTTTTTTACCACTGCTCGCTATAAAAAACACCTCGCGATGACAAGCTCAAAGCATCTTTCAGAATAGCAACAACATCGGTTGGCAGCTGATCAAAGGGAATCCAAAGCAATTCAAAACACTTTGACGGTTCTTTATTAACCGGCTCACCACTCCAAGATTCAATCATAAAATAAACATCAATCCGCTCTTGTCCTTCTTGATTTTTTCGATGCATCACATGCAGAGGAACAAGATTATCAATTTCAATATCCAATCCAACCTCTTCAAGCATCTCTCTTTTTGCAGCTACACGAAAAGACTCGCCCTGCTCAACATGACCACCAGGAAGACACAGCAAGCCATTACCCCATGAACCTTTTCGGCGACCAACCAAAAAAGTATTTCCTCTTTTAAAAACAACAAAAACCGCTGGAATAATCGAATGATATGTCTTATCCATTTTTATCCTACAAAAAATGCGCAGCTCTCGCTGCGCATACTTATTTTACAAAAGTAACTATGACACTAAAAACGCTTAATGTCTCTCACGGTGCGCCAGTAACTTGCAACAACCCGTGCTGAACCTGTTGCTGCAACCAATCCATGCCGCTCGTCTACCAACGTTTTTGCTTCATCAAAAGCCTCTTTAAACGATAAAAAAGCTCTTGCATTAATACCAAATGTTTCTGCTTTTTTCATTAATGCCGAAACACTAAAAGATGCTTCACCACCAGGTAAATCGATAAAGAAGACCGCACCACCAACCTTACGCAATAAGTAGCGCAATGCCTTCATCGCTTCATCAACATCAACATGTGCCGCTAGTCCAATAATCAACACAAAACCTTTTAATGGACGCTGATAATGAAGCAACCGAATCCCAAGCAATAAATTATTAAGCGCATCAAGATTATCTGCGTTATCAATCAATACAGTTGGTTTCTCTTTATCAAGCAATTCAAATCGTCCACGCAAAAGATCTAAATGCTCTGTCCAAAACATTTTAAGAGATTTTACAGGATTTAATGTTGCCTGCCTTTTTGCTTCCAATGTTGGGCGGCCTCGCTGGCCCTGTTTAATCGAGAGAGTATTTCCCATCAAAAATGGCGACAACTTACCAAGAACTTTTTCTTGATACATTTGAGCGATTCGCTCTCCAAGAGATGCGGTTTTTCCGTACAACTGTTCAAAAAGATAGGGCAATTGAGATGTTTTTCTTAACGGCATTGCCCAATTAATACCATTTTTGAGGGCAACTTCCTTCATTTTTTGCAATCGATGTTTACTTTGTTCTGCAGAAACAACCCATGCACCACGCTGAGCAAGCTCAACCATTTGCAATGCGACAGCATCCAAATCTTGCCCCAAGACATCTTTATGATCTTGTGCGACTCGAGTAATTGCAACAAGTTTTGCTGGCAACGCAGCAGTCGCATCAAAACAACCGCCCAATGACGTCTCTACCAACGCAACAGAAACCCCTTCTTGCACAAAAAACACAAGGGCTGCCATCGTCGTTATTTCAAAAGCGGTAGCAATTATTTTCTCTCTATCACACGCGGCAAAAACGGTGGCTACTGCCTCTGAAAAAGTTTTATTATTCAGCACATGCTGATTAACTGAAATGCGTTCATTATACGAAAGAATGTGAGATGAATAACATTCCCCAACAGAGATACCCTCTTCTCTAAAAAGCTTTCCTGCAAAATGAATTGCTAAACTTTTTCCATTAGTCCCTGCAACTAAAACAATATCAATTTTTTTTGATACATATCCAAGAGCGGCATCGATACGCGCCATTCTTTCAACAGCCTGTGCGCTGTATTCACTTACTATAGCTGTTTCCAATCGAGCAACAACATCACCATAAGAAACTGGCTTATCAAGATGCTGCTCAATTTTAGAAACGGTAGACGAACTCGTGATCATATTTTTTCCCCGGCAATGAGCACTTAAAATCTAATCTAAAATTGTAGATTACAATTACTATAAGTCAAAAACGTATTTTCAAAAATAACTAATACGGCGACTTTGCAATTTCTTCTAAACAATTCCACGATAAAAATTTTTCATCACTGTGTCAAAGCTTTATCTTGAGATCTTTGCAAAAATATCCACTTGTCTTACACTAACCAGGAGTGTCTAAATTTATAGTCAAGATAACCATAATGAATCTTTTTTCTTCATTTATCGATTCGGTAAAAAAATCTTCTCACATTGCTCTTCTCGCCCACAAAGACCCTGATTTTGATACACTATCTGCTTGTGCAGCACTCGGACTTATCGCAAAAAAATACAACTGCTCTGTTGATTTAATTATTCCAAATTCAGATCCAGTTATTTTGAACTATTTTCCATTTCCAATATTAAATGCAACTTTTACAAAGCTTCCTGATCTAATAATTATTTGCGACACCTCAAGCTTCAATCGAGTTTTCTTTCCATCAGAATTTAAAGATATTCCTATCGCACTTTTTGACCATCACCAAGGAGGAAACATCTCCGCGACCTTTTCGTTTGTAGATAGCACTGCACCAAGTTGTTGCGATTTAGTTTTAGATATTATCCACTCATTTGACAAAACATTACTTACACCAGAGATTGCACAACTTCTCTTTGATGGACTTGTAGCAGATACGCTTTCGTTCAGAACAAGTGGCGTTAGCCCAACAACATTTAATCGCGCTGCTTTATTGATCGAATATGGCGCAAAACCAATGACCTCTCACATCAGATTGATTCAAAAACAAACACCAGCCGATTTTATTTTCAAGACGCAACTCATGTCTCGCGTAGCAATCGATGCAACGTCTTCGTGCGCGTACCTACTTGTTACAGAGCAAGAATTACTTGATGCAAAAAAAACAAAAGGAACTCTTGAGGGAATCGGAAACGAATTTATTTCCAGCATGTTTATCAACTCAAGCATACTAGTCTATGCTCTCAATTCGGGACATACAAAAGTCAGCTTGCGCTCAAACACAGTGAATGTGTACGAAATCGCTAAAAATAATGGTGGCGGAGGTCATATTTGTGCTGCAGGATTTGAAACAACAAAGTCTCCAGAACAAATTATAAAAGAATTACTAGAAACATTCAGTTCTAAAAACACATTTTAAATTAACGAAAAAGCTCAAATAAAGCGCCAAGCGATAAAAACGGCGCAAATGGAATACGAACACCTCGCCCCCGAGCAAACAACAGAGCATACACGACCCCAAAAACCAAAGCCCCCGCGCATCCCCAAATCATCGAGTCAAGCATTCGGGCAGGACCAACAAACGCCCCGATCATAGCCAATAACTCAAAATCTCCAACACCAATTCCATCTACCCCACGAACAAATCGATAAAGCTTTCCCGCAAACCATGGGATGAAATAGCCAAGAAGAGCACCAAAAAAACTGGTATAAAAATTAATCTCTAAACAATTCATTAAAGAGAAAAAAAACCAAACAGGAATAAGATAAATGGTTGAAACCCTTAATATAACCATTTCCTCAAGATCAGTTCGAATTGCCATGATAAGCGCAGATATAAAAAGAATTTTTAGTAAAAAAATAACAGGCGCGTACTCAAGCACTCCATGTTCGTAATAAAAACAGGCGGTAAAGACAACCGCTCCAAAAACATCTAGTGCTAGATATAAAAAAGATTTAGGGGAAGCGCACAAACGGCACTTTCCCCTAAAAAATATGTACGAAATAACGGGTACGACATCATACCACGAAAGGCGAGCATCACAAGACCTGCAAACAGGCCGCATGAGTAGCAACGACCGCTCTTTGAGCAATTGATGAGCAATGTTTGTTATCAATGAAGTCCAAAATATGAAAATTGAAAAAACCAAGTATCCAGAGACACAATCCATTATTTCAATCACTTCAAATCATTATCATCTGACCCAGAGGAATTTTCAGATACTATATTATTCAACAAAGATTCAATTCTTTGAATTTTTTCGAATGTAGAGTCATATCTAAAAATTATTTGTGGTACATAGCGCTTTCGTATCTGATCGCCAATCGCTTTTCGAATAGAAGGCTTATACAAAATCAACGTTTTCAAAACCTCTTCAACAGCTGCCTGATCCCCATCACCAGCAAAGTAAAAATACATTACTGATCCATCGGGAGCAGTTTCCGTCTTGGTCGGAAAAATAGAATTTAAGATAGGCTCATCTAACGCTAATTTGCGAAAAAGAACTACAAATTCACGGAAAAACTGTGAACGTGCGCGTTCTTTTTTATGAGAAGAATTTGGTCTAAACGACAAGGCAAACCCCTAGACGCCTTCAGAAAGACGCATTGCATTTGTCTTGATTGCACGCAACTTCTTTTTGCGACGTTTTTGTGTTGGCGGTTCAAAGTAAACTTGACGCTTCATATCACGAACAACACCTTCACGTTCAATCGTTTTTTTCAAACGACGAAGACTTTTTTCAATATTATTTCCATTTACAGGAACTTCTACGTTGTAGCTTTTTTTTGCCATAAAAAAACAAGACCTTTCTTGTGGGCTAAACTGCCAATATCAGCAATTTTATTAAAACATCTTCAAGCAGTCTAACACGCCAAAATCGCCAGGTCAAAGCCAATAAACCCCAAACTGGGGTCTATTGCAAGAATGCAGCTCTTATAAAGGCCATAGATGCGACAAAAAATTAAAAAACAATACTTAATGTTCCTGTAAATGTATACGGCGAATACACCTGTGTTCCATGAAGCACGGCCTGAAGGCTTGTACCAGCCTGCAAATTATCCGTCATTTCATAAATAAGGCCCAAATG
>VHBT01000020.1 GCA_016871815.1 Candidatus Dependentiae bacterium | reverse complement strand
CAAATAATAAAGAACTTTTTTCTCAGTATATTTATTTCATTAACAACAAATCATTTAATGCCTATTCCTTTAAAGCTATTCCCAATATTCCTTGGATGATGCAAAACGACATGCCAAGCGAATCATTAATACAACCTGCCCAAACCGGATCAAACACTGCCACGATTAATTCAGACGATTACAATCCCTATGGTTGGAAACAAATTTCTTCTTCTCCAACCGACAACTTCACACTTTCATTTGAAGCAAAAGCAACAACAGATTTGCATATTGGTTTTCAAGATATCGAAAATAATCTGTTACACATTACACTTGGCGGCTGGAACAACACGCAATCGGCCATTTCATTTATCAAGGAAAATAAAGCTCTCACCAATCGATATATTCCATCTCAAAAACAAGCAACTCCAAGCTCAAAAGTCATTCCGGACGAAACATCTTTTGTAAAATACGCTGTAACGGTTTCTGCCGGGTGCTTATATATCACCGCAAACAACATTCCTTTAATTAATTTTTCACACAACTGGATCAAAGAAAGAAAATTTAGTTCTTATTCTTTCAAAAAATGGTCCGGAGCTCAAAATTGGATGCTACAATCTGCAGCAATTATCCCAACAATTCAAATTCAAAATCCAGCACCCGTTCTAACTCTTGAAGCAGATGAAAAAGAAATTTTTGCAGACGATTACCCAACATTTGGCTGGAAAAATCTTACAAATACAAACTCATTAAATTTTTCAGCAAAAGGAAATTCCGATATTCATATTGGTCTGCAACATGGACCTACAAGCTACATAGAACTTGTTATCGGTGGATGGAGCAACACAAAAAGTGTCGTACGAAACTTTACAAATGACATACAAACTGAAGAATCTTTTTCCGAACCGGGCGTCCCTCAGATTCCTGATTCAACATCTTTTGTAAACTACTCAATCACTATAAACAATGGAATTATAACTGTTACCGCAAACCAAAACCAAATCATCTCTCAATCGATGCCCTCCTTAGTCGGAAAAACATTTTCACGATACAGCTTCAGAGCTTGGAGCGATGCGCCATCTTGGATACTCAAAGAATCTTCAACAACAAATACATTTGATCGAAATGGCTTTGAGCAAACAAGAACTGCAGCAACTCAAGCAATGCAAACGCTACAAACACAAGTGAATCGAGTAAATCAAATTATCGCGGATGCAAAAACAGCATTTAGCAACTTAGCAACGCAAATCAAATATTCAACTCCATTGCCTTGGTAACAAAAAATCGGGCAGGTGTTCCTGCCCGATTATCTTTGTAATTAGAAAAAATTATTTCTTTTTTATAATTGTTTTTCGCTTTGGCGCATTAATGACTCTTTTGCGACGAACAACTGTTTTGATTTTTGGTAATTTCTTTTCCTTTGCGGGAGTTTTTTTCTTCATCCCAACAGTTTTTTTCTTCGACTCTTTTGATGTTTTTTTATCTTCATCAACAGTATCGTCAACTTTTTCTTCACCACCAAAAGAAACTGCAAATTTATCGAATGCATGAGCAAGAACCGTATCCATGTGATCGGCATAAATAACCGTCAATGACGAATCCAATTCTTTTTCAAACTCCTTGATATCAACTTCATTTTCTTTTGGAACAATAACTGTTGTAAATCCAAACCGAGTCGCAGCTAAAAGTTTTTCTTTTAAACCGCCAACCGCAAGAACTCTTCCGCGAAGCGTAACTTCACCAGTCATCGCAACAGTACTTTTTACCGGAATATTAGCAAGCGATGAAACAAGCGCCACAACCATGGTAATACCAGCAGAAGGACCATCTTTTGGAATCGCGCCTTCTGGAACGTGAATATGAAGATCTGATTCTGAATAAAATCCAGGCTTTATACCAAGCTCTTTTGCTCGCGAACGAATGTAACTCAATGCTGCTTGTGCAGACTCTTGCATCACCTCACCAAGTTGACCGGTAATCGTAAAATTACCTTTTCCTTTAAGTTGCGTGACTTCAATTTCAAGTACATCGCCACCAACCTCTGTCCATGCCAATCCTGTAGCAACACCGATACCATTGTGAGACTTGGATGCATCTTTTCTAAATCGAGCAGCACCAAGCAACTCTTCTAAACCACTTGGTTGTACTTTAATTTTTTTAGGAGCTTTATCTTCAAGAAATTTTGATAATGATTTTCGTACAATCTGAGCAATTAACCGATCAAGACTTCTCACGCCAGCTTCTTTGGTGTAATCAGAAATCAATCGCTTCAATGTTTCTGTCGAAATTTCCAATTGCCGAGGCAACACTGCATACTCTTTAAGCAACTTTGGAACCAAGAATTTTTGTGCAATATCAAGTTTTTCTGCTTCTGTATATCCAGAAAGCGATACCAAATCCATTCTATCAAGCAACGGTCCTGGAATTTGATCAACCACGTTCGCAGTCAAAACAAACATTACCTGAGAAACGTCATACCCAATTTCCAAAAAATAGTCCGAAAACGATTTATTTTGCTCTGGATCAAGAACCTCAAGAAGAGCCGATGCTGGATCTCCCCTAAAATCCATCGACATTTTATCAACTTCATCAAGCAAAATAACCGGATTTACCACTTTTGACTTACGCATTGCTTGAATAATTTTTCCAGGCATAGCTCCGATATAAGTTCTTCTGTGTCCGCGGATTTCAGCTTCATCACGCATACCACCAAGTGAAATTCTCACAAATGTTCTGCCCAATGCGTCTGCTATCGATTTTGCAAGCGATGTTTTACCAACCCCAGGAGGTCCTGCCAAACAAATTATTGGAGCTTTTTTTAATTTATCACCCGCAAACTTTTTAGCCGCAATAAATTCTAAGATCCGCTCTTTAACCTTAGTCATTCCAGCATGAGAATCATTTAAAATTTTTTCTGCCTGCTGCAAGCTGACACGATCTTTTGAGGCTTTATTCCACGGCAACGCAATTAATGTTTCGATATAATTTCGACTCACAGCTGCTTCTGGAGATGAAAACTGCATTTGCTCAAGACGACGACATTCAATTTCGACCTTTTCAAGTGCTTCTGCTGTCATTTTTGCGCTTGCTGCTTTTTCTCGTAATTGATCGATCTCTTTTTGCTGATCATCTCGGCCAAGTTCACGCTGAATAGCACGCATTTGTTCATTCAAATAATAATCACGCTGATGCTTTTCGATTTGCGTTTGAACTCTTTTTTTAATATTTTTTTCGGTTTTTAAAATTTCAATTTCAGATTTTAACATCTCACTCATGCGAATAGCACGTTGCTTTACATCAAAAATCTCTAAAACTTCTTGCTGCTCTTCAAGATCAAACGTAAGTTGCGAGGACAATGTATCGGTAAGATAATCAAGGTCATGAACACCCTTAAATAAATCAAAAACCTCTGCAGAATGCTTTTCGCTCAATTCAACATACTCTTTAAAGTAGGCAAACAAACTTCTCCAGAGAGCTTTTTCTTCAACTTCTTTAATCTTTTTTTCACACGGGACATCAATCGCTTCAACAGCCATGTAGCCTTCGGCGGTAATTTGTTGCAAAACTTTTGCGCGCGAAAGACCTTCGATCAAAATTTTCATAACGCCATTTGGAAATCGCTCGATACGGACAATACTTGCCCGAGTACCAAACGTATATAAATCAGAAAAAGTCGGATCTTCAATATCAACCGACTTTTGAGCAGTTACAAAAATTTCACGCGAACCCCTCAAGGCAGCCTCGACAGCTTGGATAGAAATATCTCTACCAACAGCAACAGGACGAATGCTGTGCGGCCAAGCCACAACATTTTTTAATGGAAGAACTGGTAAAACGTACGAACTTGTTCTCACGGGAGCACCTTCCTTTTTAATTTGTTCTTAAATTTTTCCTTACAATGGAGCTTTCCCTGCAAACCCACACCCTTGCTAAACACGTTAAACATCCTGCAAGGATATGCAAAAAGAATGAAACCGCAAACCGAACTTGAGATAAAAAGAGGTTTTAAGGCCATTACATTCTATTTTTTACAAAAAAGCGCTTATTTTTTCACTTTTTTAAGCACCCATATCTTTATCTTATCGTGATTCAAAAGAAAGGACAGGCTGAATTAATATTTTTTTAAAAAAAGCATTTATAAAAAATTTATAAAAAAATAAAAATCCTTCTTGCAGACAATTCTGGAACGGAATAGACTTTAAAAAAAGCAGTTTTCCCCTCTAATCCAAAGAATAAACCATGAAATTTTCTTTTTTTTCTGACCTGACAGCTTTATGGTCCGTCAACAAAGAAAGTCGCCTTAAAGTATTGCTCATCGGTATGGTGTTTTTCTTTCTATCTGCATGCCAAGCCATTTGGCGTCCATTGAAATCTTCCATTTTTGCAAAAATTGCAGGTGCTCACGCAATTGCGAGCGCTAAAATTTATGTTTTACTCTACATTATCCCTCTTCTGATTTTTTATTCATATCTGGTTGATCGGCTCAGAAGACATCAACTTTTATATGTGTTTTCACTGTTTCACGGAATTGGCGGTGCTTTTTTTGTTACGCTCTTTTCGTACTTCCCGCTTACAGCTTTCCAGACAAATCCTCTTTTACATGCCTGTGGATGGGCTTTTTACTTTCTCATGGAAAGCTTTTCTGCCTTTCTTTCCACCGTTTTCTGGTCGTTTGCTAATTCAGTAAACACGCCTCAGGAAGCGCAACACACCTATGGCTTTCTTGTTTTAGGTTCAAAATTGGGTGGAATTTTCTCTGCAGGATCGCTCTATTTGGCGCTCAATTCAGTAGTAAAAACAACTCAAAACACAACTTTTACGCTCCTGCCACAGACTCTTCTTGTCGGCTGCTCTCTGCTCATCGCCAGCGTTGTAGTTGTCTTCCTTCTTATTAAAAGTGTTCCCCAAGAACAAATGCGTGGATATCAAGAAGAAAAAACAGTCGAGAGTGCGCCAGATCCAGAGAAAAATATTAAAAAAGTCTTTTTCGCAAAAATACTTGATGGCCTTTCAAGCATCATAAAATATCCATACGTTGCGGGAATTACTTCGTTAGTTTTGTTGTATGAGATAATGATTGCAATCCTTGAATATCGCGTTTTAATTGCAGCCGATGCTGCTTACGCTTCTACCGAAGCCCTTACACAATATTATGCACTTCAATACATGTGTATGCATGGAATTGGACTCTTCTTTGTGCTCTTTGGAACCGTTCCACTCCAACGCCTTACCAATATTAGAGTTGCGCTTTTTGCAGTTCCAATCCTTAGTTCTCTTCTGATCTCAGCGACATATTTTTGGCCAACGCCTACCTGCTTTTTTGGAGCCCTGGTTTTAATTAAAGCACTTAATTACGCAGTTAATCATCCAACACGGGAAACATTGTATATTCCTACGACAAGATCAATTAAATTTAAAACAAAAGCGTGGATCGATGCATTTGGTTCGCGAGCAGCAAAAGCACTTGGTAACGTTTTCAACCTACTTACAGGATGTTGCGGCGGAGCAATACTGAACCAAATGAGCGCAATAGTTAACGCGTGCGTGATCGGGGCTTGGCTCTGCATCGCATCAGGGCTTGGGGTAGCATTTGTTCAAACAATTAAAGATAAAAAAGTGATCGGCGAAGAAGACTCGTCAAAATCATAGGGTATTTTAAAACATAAGGGCATGCGATAGCGTTTGCTAGGGGGTATTTATTTAATGAATTTGTCTCACGCAGTACATGAAGGATACGATAAATTAAAGGTTTTTTATCTTGCAACCGCGCACGCTGCGATCATTGCGGCCTATTCAATTGTTCGCCCAATAAAAAGCACCGTTTTTCTTTCTTTTATTGGCGCATCATACTTGCCAACAGCTAAAATTGTTTCTTTTGTTATGGCACCAATTTTGATGTATTTATATTCAAAATTATTAAACGCAACTCATAGACATCGCGTTGCCATTATTTTATTTGGTATTTATGCAATTGCTATTGCAGTGTTTAGCCTATTTTTAATTCACCCAACAGTTGGAATCGAAAACACAATCAGAAGCCCCTCCCGCATTATTGGATGGGTGATTTATCTTTTTCTGGATTTTTTCAATGTCATGGTTCTTGAAAACCTATGGAGCTTTACCAATTCAATTAGTTCGCCAAATTTTGCTAAAGAAAAATATTCAATAATCAATGCATCTGCGCGAGGGATTGGCGTTTTATCACCTCTTCTTGCAGCAGGCATCAACACACAATTTGAATCAACTATTAGCTCTCCACTGTTATGTATTTTAGCAAGCACACTCATCACGGTCGCACTGTTAAGTTTACAAAAAATAAATAGCTCAATCCCTGAAGAATATCTTGCAGGATACAACAAAGACAAAGAGGCTCACATCAAAGACAAATCTCAAAAATCAAATTGGCTTGATAGCCTTAAGTTGCTCTTTCAGGAGCCATATGTTGGTGGGATTTTTGTCCTAGTGTATAGCTTCAATTTCGTATCGACTTTTGCAGATTTTCAGATGCAAACCTTTGTTGCCGAATACTGCAATAATGATTTTCGCGCAATTGGCACTTTCATGTTCATGTACACAGCAGTGTTTCAGGGCCTTGGGTTTTTCTTTTCACTTGTTGGCACAAAAGCGATGCTTAAACGATTTGGCGTTCCAACCTGCTTAATTGTAAGCCCCGTTATCATCTTTGGGCTCATGCTGTTTTTAATTAGTTTTAAAACACTTTTTGCCGCAACGATGACGATGATCATGCTCAGAGCACTCAATTACGGATTTAACACTCCGGTACGAGAAATGCTTTTCATCCCAACCACAGAAACAATTCAATTTAAATCAAAAGCCTGGATTGCTTCTTTTGGACAAACCTTCTCAGAAGGACTCAGTTCATTCTTTAATGATCCAAGCATGATTCTTCACCTACTGCCAAGTGGACTTGCAAATTCGCAAGCTTTCTTGGGAATAATTAGCGGACTTGCAGCATCAGGACCAGGACTTTCTCTGGGTCTTACCGGATTGTGGCTCATCTCTGCACACTTACTGGGTAAAAAATATCAATATACAATCACCCATAATCAGGTTATTGGAAACCATGGACCAAAAAAGGCCTTGTAAGAGCGAAATATTTGGATTAATCTACGAATGTTGTTAAAAAACGTCGCCTCTTTTTTTGAGTGCGATACGTTGTAGCTTCATACAAAATGGGTGCCGCGCCAACAAGCGCGTCTGAAGCTACAAAAATAACCCACACTAAGGATAAATCATGATCGATTTAAAAAAACTTATTGACTCTGGTGTTCATTTTGGACACAAAACCTCTCGTTGGTCCCCTAAAATGGCTGGATACATCTGGGGTTCTAGAAACGGTATTCATTTAATTGACGTTTCAAAAACAGCTTTCTTGCTCAAAAAAGCTGGTGAAAAATTATATGAACTTGCTAAAAATGGTGGCCAAATCATTCTTGTTGGTACAAAAAAATCTGCAAAAGAATCGATGAAAGCAGCTGCATTAAAACTTAATCTCCCGTACGTTGTTGAACGTTGGATTGGTGGTACATTGACCAACAACGATCAAGTTAAAAAAGCTGTTACCAGACTTTTGCACTTGCGCGACGTCATGGGCAAAGGCGATTTGAATCTTGGAAAAAAAGAACAAAGTATGTTGACCAAAGAGGTTGCTCGGTTGGAAAGAAACGTTGGTGGTATCATCAATCTTGCCTACCCACCTGCAGCTCTTGTTGTAGTTGATGCTAAACGTGAATATTCAGCAATTCGTGAAGCCGCGTTTATTGGTATTCCAGTTATTGGTCTTGTTGATACCAATACCAATCCTGAAGGCGTAAGCTACATTATCCCAGGAAACGACGATTCACCTCGTTCGGTAGAATGTGTTGTTGAATATCTTTCAGAACAAATCGCAAAAGGTTTGGCGGAATATGAAGCAACAAAACCAGCTCCAACTGTAACTTCAAAAGTTTTTGGCGAAAAACCTGCGCACAAAACTGGTAAATTTGTACAAAAAAATGACAAAAACCATGGTCCAAGAAAACCAGTCTTTACCGAGAAAACCAAAATTGAAATTGGTGAAGTAACGGTTGTTGAACCTAAAAAAGTTGTCAAAGAAGCTGAAGTTGTTGCCGCTGAACCAGTAAAAGCTGATGTTGCCGTAGAAGCTGAAGCACCTAAAGCTACAAAAAAAGTTGCTATGGCCAAGGCAGCTCCTAAAAAAGCTCCAGCAAAAAAAGAAGTTGCAGAAGAAAAAGCTCCAGCAAAAAAAGTTGCAACCAAGCCAATGGCAACCAAAAAGCCTGCAGCTAAAAAAGAACCTGCAAAAACCTCCAAAAAATAACGGTTAGTTTTTGGAGGGATGGCTTTCTCCTTCGTTGATAACTTCGGCGAAACGAGATGCCAAAATTCTTTTAAAAATATCTGGAGAGATGGCTGAGTGGTCGAAAGCGCATGATTGGAAATCATGTATACCTTGAAAGGGGTATCGAGGGTTCGAATCCCTCTCTCTCCACCATAATTAAAAAAAGCTCACGAAATTTCGTGAGCTTTTTTTCTGTCTGAAAGGAATCTTCATGGTACTTAAAAAATTTTTAGTAGCTAGCGCTATTGCCGCAACAACACTCTCATTTGCCCCACGCAATGAAGAATATTATGAAATTGAAAGACTTGTTCAGGAGCACGCATATCAAGTCGGCAATCGAACGATTTGCCCAAACTTTACTTCTGATAAAGTTCCTGATAATGCTGTCTACAACCAAGTAGTAAGAATTTTAGGGATTGTTTATTACGCCACCGAAAAATGCCATGCGTATAATTATGCACAAGGACTACGTGTTGACGGTGGAATTGAACAAATTCCTGTTCCTGTTTATCCCGAATATGCAGGCAAACAAGATGATATCACAACACAAATAATAACTACCTATCTCCAAAAACTTGCTGACGCTCCTGTCATTTGGTTTCCTTACTCAATCTTAAAGCCAACGTTCAATATTGGAAAATTTATTGTTGGCTTAGCCGATTTTAAACGAGTTTTAACTACCGATTTTGAAAGTCTTAACGCAATTGCGCTTGATCTTAAAGCTCACTATGATGAAGTTAAAGCAGCTCATGCACGCCGCGCTGCAACTGAAAGCCCTGACGATCTTGCAGAATCAGGAAGCTGCGTTATTTCATGATTTTTTAGCAATTACTAAAAAAGCCTCATTTAAACGTGAGGCTTTTTTTACTGTTTATACGATGCTTTTTGTAGTCGATCAATAATTTCTGACCACTCTTTTGGCGGCTGTTGAACCAAGATCAACTCTGCGCCAACTGCATCAATTTCATGAAGCGCAGCATAAAGCTGCTGAGCATACAACTCTCGAGAGGTAGGCATAACACGCGAAACAATCAATTCATTCTGCTGTAAGTCCGCGGCTCCAAACCATAACACCCCAAGACGTCTCTTATTTTTATTTGCCTCTGTCAAAAAAGGCATGAACTGTTCTGCTGAAAGCACTAACAACTTTGTTGTTGGTTGATAGTGGTCAACCATGTTGCCCGCCACACTCACATCATGGGGCTCAAAATCGTCTACCTTCGTCTTAAGAACTTTTTCAAGCATCTGTCTGGTAATTTGTCCCGGACGCAAAATACGCGGGATTTTTGATGTAAGATCAACGATTGTTGACTCTAGACCAACTGGACATGCGTGTGCATCAAAAACAGCGGCTATTTTACCCGAAAGACCAGAAAGAACATGTTCGGCACACGTTGGGCTAATTTTTTTGTGCAAATTTGCCGAAGGAGCAGCAATCCCAGAATCAAGCTGCCTCAAAACCTCTAAAAAAAGTTCATTTCTCGGTACACGCAAACCAATTGTTGGCAATCCACCGGTCACCGCATCGCTCACGCCATCAGCCTTATGAAAAAGCATCGTCAATGGACCGGGCCAAAAAGCATCGGCCAATTTTTTTGCAAGCGGCGAAACATCTTTTGCCCACTCAGTAATTTTCTCAAATGATGAAATATGGACAATTAACGGATGATTGTTTGGACGCCCCTTGGCAATAAAAATCTTCTCAACCGCACGATCATTCCGTGCGTCAGCACCAAGACCATAGACCGTTTCGGTCGGCAAGGCCACAACCTCACCAGCTCGCAATAAGTCCACTGCAAGAGTAACATCCGAAGACGATGATGGATCAAGAATGCGCGTAGAGCTCAGCATACAAACAAAACACCAAAAAAAAGATTTTTATACGACCAACTATCTAAAAAGTATAACGGTTTAGATAGTTTTTTTCTAATCCCCCCTATTTTATTTCACTTTTTAAGGCTTTTTGGCTTGCGTTATTTGAAAGCCTTTTTATACTTAAGTTATTGAAGTTTAAAGCTTCATCCATTCGTAAATAAATTAGGCGGTAAAGTTATTGATTGTAGAATCTGTCAGGTCCGGAAGGAAGCAGCAGGGATAATTGGTAGGTTGTACCGCCTTTATTTTTAAACCTAACAGTTAATGCTCACAAAAAATTGTTTTTTTTTACTATAAAAAATATATACGCATATCAAACTACATACAGCTCTTGTAAAAAAAATCGTGCATATAATTTTTAGGGCTGCAGCACTGCAAAATCCCAATCAAACTCAACTCCTTGATCAATCAGTTTTGTAAAAATCGATTGACTCGCAGCATGAGTCATCTTTGGCAGAAAGCAGGTACAAAATAATTGATCTTCATGAAACGCATTTTCACAATAAATTGTTTCTTCGCAACCAACGCCCCGAGAAAAAATTGTTGCTGATTTTGAATTAACAACACAAATATGCCAATTATACTCCATAGCCGCGGATCTTACTCGCTCGCTTATCTCACGCGGCGACTTAAACCACTCATCATCAAGTTCACCTGAAATAACGATTATTTTTTTCTGCCCAGAAGACTGCGCACGCTTCATGAAGTTAATCGTTTTGACTAAATCAGGATGATCGCAAAACATCACCAAAACACTATCTGGCTCATCAAGGCAATTAATATATTCTGGATCTTTTTCCGATTTTGGAACAACAAAATCATCTGCGCTGTTATTTGAAAAAACATATGCAGGTTTCTCGTACAAGAAACTCGCTTGAGCAGACAACGTCTGCGCAAAAGTATGTAGCGTAATTGTAACCACGGGATCAATAAGAGCAGAACGTCGTGCAGATAAAATACCACCAGCAATACCAATTGCTGCAAGCGCAACGCCTCGAGACGAAAACATCCCATGCACGTTCATTGCAACGGTCACTAAGAATATACCCAACACCAACTGTCTGCCGAGATCTTGCATCGCAAAACCCCCCACAAAACCTGTTTTGCGTCACAAAAGCATGTAATCATACCGTAAAAAACTACAAGCTATCTGAATAATTAACCCAGTTCATCTTGTGGAATCCGAATATCTTCAGCAGCCATTAAACTATTTTCTGTCAACGCTTGAACTTGAGGAAGAAACACATTTGCTTCCTCTTCATCTCTCACATTATTAAACCGTTGGATATTTCTTTTCGATAATAACAACAAATCGATCATTCAATGGTCCACCTGCAAAAGCCCCTGGGCGAAGACACAACTTCATTTCTGAGGAACTACCAGCAGCAGGAACGATTGCTGTACGTGTAATTTGCATCACAGAACAATTCGTTTTCCTTTCTGACCAACGCTTGTGCCAATATCCTAAAGGATTTGCAACGTTCACACTAAACTGTTCATCCCCTATCAAAAGTTGAATATCAAAATATCCACAAAAAGAGCTCTTGGTAACCGAAGAAATCAAGACCCCTTCAACAGCAACGGCCTTTAACGCCTCTTCGATTTTGTAAGGCATCTGGTCAGAATCACAACACTTTTTAAGCATTTGTTCAAACCTATAAAAATCATCCCCAACTGCATCAAGAGCTTTTTGTACTGCAATTTCCGTTTTTTTAAATGTTTCTACTGACAGCACATCAATCTGCGAAATAAGATATGCTATCTTTTGCCAAGAATCACCATCAGCCCGAGGATCTACCAAAAGCTGATTGGCCTTTGTAGTTTCTTCTCTTCGTTTACTTTTAAGTCGAGTTACAAATTTAGTGAGCGTGTTATTAGTTACACGCAATTGTGCCAATATTTCTGCTGAAATCGTTTTTGTACTTCGAACACCATCTTCAATAGCCATAACATCGAATGAACCATCTTCATTTTTTTGCCATGCATTAAAAGTCTCATCGGATTTCAATGCAATACCTGCGTTATGAAGATCAAAAGCAGAGCCTAATTTCTGAGAAAACTTTTGAAAAGCTCTTGGTCGATCGGAGGTACCATCAATACCGTCCAAAGACAATTCAACTCTATGTTTTGCTACAAGCGATTTTGCTAAATCTTTCACTTTTTTAAAAAGATCTTTAGCATCATCTAAAACCTCTGAAGTATTATTTGCCACAAGAACCAATTTATTGCCTTCATTGCGATAAATAAAAATCTCTTGCGAATGTGTAACAATATTAATCATACCTCTTTTTTTTGTTTTTTCTTGAGGGAGTGTCTCTCGGAATATTTCTCCAGGTCCCTGAACAACGGTTATTTTAATGTAGTTTGTGGAAGCACATTCTTCGTCCGGCTCAGATATAGAAATGTTACAATTTTCCCAGTCACGTAATGTAACTTCACGAGAAGGATATGTTACATATGAATTTCTCTCTGTGGGCCACCGCCTTTGATAAATAGCACCGTAAGAATGACAAAAAAATTTATAAAAAAAGTCTTCAAAAAATACTTCTTTTTCAAATTTGGTAGCGAATGGATCAACTTCTTCAGGTTCTAATGAGTTTATAATTTGACGTATTCTTTCTGCAAACAATTCAATAGTATCAAATTCACTCGATTCCCCACCTGCAACTAACTTAATTTTGTTTGATGCAGATCGTGTTATAAAAATCTTTTGATGGAATTTTTTTAAAACACTTAAATCTAAATTTCCCGGACCATCCTTAGACACATTTTCATCATAAGAAATTGTTATCTGCGTTTCTTCAGGGCGAACATCAGCGTCTTGAGCCACACAGCAAACCGTAAGTCGTTCTTTTAATTTATAATCCTGCCCTACCCAAAACCAAAAAACTTGTTCCGCTATTGGTATTAAAACACGAGTCGCATCAAGATCTAGTGGTCGATTTTCAAAAGAATTTTCTCCAACTAATCTTCGTTTTTCAAAAAACGTTATTAATGGAAAGCTAGAAACTGTACTATGGCTAAGACTTGCTAAATAATCAGTATTTGCTTGATCTTCTCTTTCAACGACAAGAATTATTTTCCTCACTCCTGGCAATTTTTCTTCGCATTTATCTGTAAGTTGATAAGCCAAAAGATGTGGATCTTTTGCTGAAATCAACACAAGCGCGCACGATGAACCGTCAATCGATACAGCAAATTGCCGATTCTCATAAAATGTCTGCCACTCGCCAAATTGACCTGGATACAAACGTGCAATTTCACGCTTTGCTTGCTCATAAAATGATTGAAATTTTTTTCCAATTCCCAGCGGTAACTCTTTTCTGAAAGCAGTCGCCAGCCCCACAAAACCAGCAAATACTCCCTTGCCCCAATGCTTAGAGACGAAAGAATCATCACAAACCGATGATTTAACCAAGTTAACCAACTGAGCATCTACGCGGCCTGAAAGCGTATTAAAAGTCACGACGCACACAAGTTTGTTATTTCTTCTCTCAAAATCAAAATCCACAACAACAGAATCTTCTGGGTCTGCATACTCAAATAAAACACTCGTACTGATTCTCGTGGCTTTTGTAGAATACAATTGCGCAGAAGCCTTCAAAACTTCACTGAAAAAGCGATAAAAATAGGGCTTTTCTAAAAAATATGCGTGCGAACGAGCTACATCAAAATCATGCAAATAGTCTCTTGCGCGACTCGAAAGAAGACTCACGCGTGTTGTTGCTGCTGGTAAAACATCAACTTTTTTAAATGTTCCAGAAACCCTATGCGGCATGCCTTTTCCTGGAAATACCACCGAATGATTAAACAATATTTGAGACTTGGCAGCAATTGCTTCGCCTTGAGAGAGTGAACCCGATGCAAAAAAAGATGGGGCTGCAAAAATTCCCCAAATCAAAAAAAGATATCTATAATTCATGCGCTACAAATAAATAAATTTACAACAAATACCCTTTCAAAATGGCAGATCGCTCAATAATTTTCAAAAAAAGAAAGCTCCATTAAAAATAGATAGTATTTCAGAAAAACACCCTGAAATATGTTCTAAAAAAATTCTCTGTGAAAACTTTTGTGCTCATTCAAACCTCGTGGCGAATTACCCTAGACGCTCAAGCTAACCTGACCTACACTAAAAACAGGTTAGCCCAAAAAATTATGAAGGATTTTTTATGTCTACATCGATTCATTTTGCCAGAACACTCAGACCTAAAAAACTTTCTGAGGTTATTGGGCAAGAAATTGTTTCTAACATGCTCTCCAACAGCATTTACCTTAACCGCTACTTTCCGGTCTATCTTTTCTATGGCCAACGAGGATGCGGAAAAACAACCGTCGCTCGGATTCTTGCAACCATGATTAACTGCTCGCAGTTGGAATCGTTTCAAGCCGATCCAAGAAGCACACAACTTCCCTGCACCACGTGTCCTTCATGCATTGCCTCACGAGAAGGCTGTCACCCAGATTTTATCGAAATCGATGCAGCATCAAACACGGGCGTTGATAACGTACGAGCAATTTTGGAATCTGCACAATACCTTCCCCTTATGGGCCGCAAAAAAATCTATCTCATCGACGAAGCGCACATGCTGAGCAAAGCAGCGTTTAATGCTCTCCTCAAAATGCTTGAAGAACCTCCGGTGAACGCTCTTTTCATCCTTGCAACCACAGAAATCGCCAAAATCCCAATCACAGTAAAATCTCGCTCTTTCTTGGGGGTTTTTAATGCACCAAGTCACGCAGTTGTCTGCGAATACATCACAAGAGTTGCCGAAAATCATTCTATCTCAATTACCAGCGATGCCATTCGCATGCTGGTAACAAAAGCCGATCGCTGCATCAGAGACGCACTGAATCTTCTTGAACAGCTGGCATCACTTCACGATCAAATAACAATTGATGTGATCTCCCACACCTTTGGTATCGCAGATACCTCACACATTGTTCAAATCATACAATCGATCATCCAAGAAAACCCTTCATCTCTCTTTTCAGCGCTTGAAAAATGTAATTTTTACGACACAAACCCAACAACTTTTTGGCTCAGCCTATGTGAAGGTTTTTCATGCCTTTCTCGATCTTTTTGCGGTTCAGGAATCCATAGCTCATTTATGCCACATGAAGCAGAAATAGATGCTCTAAGCAAACAAACTGCATCACCCCGACTTGCATTTATAAACACACAATTTTGGCTTGCAGAAAAAATTTTAAACACCACAACCAATAAACACCTTTTTATTGAGCACTTTTTAAGCAGCATGTGCAATGCACACACACAATCACTGCTAAAAAACGCTCCGTCAGAATCAATTTCTCTTGCAACTGCGTCAACACAACAACCAGATTCGATCGGTAAAAAAATAATTCATGAATCAAAGCAAACACCGCAGCCCACCCTGGTTCACCCCAAAAAAACTCCTGAACTCAAAAATGACGCCAGCTCAGAGCCTACTGACTTACCTGCAGAATGGCTCACCGTTATTAATGACCTCTCCAACGAGCCTGACAAAATTCCCTACAGCATTTTACGCAAAGCCCATCCAGAGATAAGCGAAACAAGACTGCTTGTTTACATCGACAACTTTAATTCATTTTTGGATGAGCAACTTTCTGAACGCAAAACCATCTGGCACAAAAAGATTTTAACAGCCTTCCCCTCAGTAAAAACCATAGAATTTCAGAGCAAATCCAAGGAACCCAAAAAAAACCCCACTCCTCAAAAAAATGATTCCTCCGCAAGCCCTGGGCAACCAACTCTTTCTGCGCGCAATCTTGCCGAAGGGCCAACCACCGACTTGATCATGAAGTATTTTCCAGGTAAACTGATTTAATGATGGTTTTTTCTGTAAAAACCATGCTTTTTTCCGGGTATCGTTAATCGTTTGTATCGTTTTTTAGAGAGTTTTTGTATGTCCAGCACGCGCACAGAGTTGCCGGTTGTCGTTCTTTTTGGACGAACAAACGTCGGTAAGTCCACTATTTTTAACCGTTTATCAAGTGGTGCTCGAAGCCTTGTATTTGATCGCCCGCACGTGACACGAGACCCGATCGAAGACGTCGTCAACTGGAACGACAAAACCTACCGCCTCATCGATACAGGTGGCGTCCCTCTTGAAAAAAAGAATACCGAAATTGACCTTGCCGTACGAAAAAGCATCGAAGCTATTTTAAAAAAAACAAGCCTTATTTTATTTGTTTGTGATAGTACCGAAGGCATTACCGCAGATGACCGTAAGCTTGCACAAATGGCCCGCACCAGCGGACTGCCAACCCTTCTTGTTATCAATAAAGTTGATAACAACGACCAAGACGCTCAGGCAATCAGCGAATTTGCAGAATTTGGATTTCATGACATTCACACCATTTCTGCTATTCACGGACGCGGGTTTGCAAAACTTTTAGACAGAATCAGCGCGCTTGTTCCTGCAATCAAGCACGAAGAAGTTCAGACAGAACCGGAGTACAAAGTTGCAATCATCGGCAAACCAAACGTCGGCAAATCATCGATGCTCAACCTACTCGTTCGCGAAGAGCGCTCATTGGTTTCTGATATCCCTGGAACAACGCGAGAAGCCGTTCGTAGTACGATAAACATTCACCAAACAGCCATCGAATTTGCTGATACCGCTGGAATTAGAAAACAACAAGCGGTAGAAGACCCACTTGAACTTTTGATGGTAAAAACATCATTCAAAGTGCTTAAGCATGCCAATTTAATCGTTTTAATGTGCGATGCGTCAGAAAAACGCATCACCGATCAAGAATTAAAACTCCTTTTCTATGCACACAAAGAGCACAAATCGCTTATTTTAGTAGTTAATAAATCAGATTTAATCACCGACGAAGATAAAAAAGCATTTCTCTATCACCTCAGCCAATACGAACATCTTACAAAAAAAATCCCGGTTATCTGGACATCATGTGTCACCCACAAGAACATCAGTAAAATCAGAGAAACAATTCACCAGATCAAAATTCGTTCTGAACAAAAACTTGACGTTGTCAGTATTAATACCGTCATCAGACGTAAGCTTTCTGAGCATCCACTTACATACAATGGGACCGAATTTCGCATTTTAAACGTTCGTCCAATCAAGGGCGATGTGCCGACCCTTGTTGTTCATACCGACCATCCAGAATGGGTTAGACCATCACATTTAGCATATTTTGAGAATGTTGTTCGAAGCCAATACGATCTTTTGGGATGCCCAGTGAAATTTATTGTCCGGAATATCAACTAACATTTCATACTGAAAAAACCAAAAGTGGATTTTTTTTTAAAAAGAACTCTTTTATTCTCGCGATATATTTTAATAACTGATTTGAAATAAAAGGTAGAATTAAAAAAGTCGATACCTATAAAAAAGGGAAAAAACTATGCAATTTATAAAAATAGCACTCTTGGCTCTTTTCTGCACAATTCAACTAACCGCAACCCCAACTGAAGTTGTCATCCCTATCTCAGCAAACGCAACTGTTGCCGATTTATTTACCTACGTTGGCGCAGATGGCAAAAAACATATTAAAATTCCTCAAGCGCCACACTTTCAGGTTCCTGGGCACACAGATACACTCTACCCGGCAATGTACAACGAACACCTTACACTTGGTTCGTTTTTGCGATTTACCAAGCGAGCATCAACCCTTTTTAGGCACACAGAAGACGTAACTCAATTCAAAACAAAGCTAAAGAATTTTTTTGAATTAATGCGTAAAATTGATTTAGAAAAAAGAAATCCTGACATGGTTGTAACAATAACCATGCCAAAAAGTTTCTTTCGTAATGAGCTTACTCAAGAATTATCACAAAGAACCTTACACAACCTTTTCTATGACACTGCAAAAAACTTTCTGGATGGAATCGATCAAGATCAATCAAAAAAAGAGTTATTGGAACAAGAAATTATCAAGCTTTTAGAAACACTTCCGCTCTCTGATAGCACTGTTTCAGATCAACTTTCTGATATGTTATCAACCAAGCCCAATACGGCGTTATTAAAATTACTGCTACTATCTTTTTCTTCTTCCATAAAATATATCGGTGATGTTCCATTTATTCAGATCAAAGAGAACCCATTTGTTTTTATTATGTGGCTGTTATATTTTTCTTGCTCTACAGTTTTTTGTGCCCACTTTCTCATATTGGGCCTTAATACGCATCCTCTTTACTTTTTAGGAGTGCTGATCGCATTAGCTGGAGTAGTTCATAACTTTATGATTATTAATGAAAATTCTTTACCAGACAAGAACACAACAAATTTTAACTCAATAACCCATCGTTTCTCGATCGAACCTGGCGATGGCATTTCAGTTTCGTTTGAAGTTGTGGCAGAAAAACCTGTACCACTAGCTGATACCGCAACAGAAAGGCTTACATCATGAACCATATCAAATCGCTACTCTTGGCTCTTTTCTGCACAATTCAACTAACCGCTACACCAACCGAGGTTGTCATCCCTATCTCAGCAAACGCAACTGTTGCCGATTTATTTACCTACGTTGGCGCAGATGGCAAAAAACATATTAAAATTCCTCAAGCGCCACACTTTCAGGTTCCTGGGCACACAGATACAC
>VHBT01000019.1 GCA_016871815.1 Candidatus Dependentiae bacterium | reverse complement strand
CAGAAAGAAAACGCTGTAACAATACAAAAAAGTCGTAAAAAACAAACTATTTTTTTTAAATCGAAAAAGCCCCATTCTCGTAAAAAAAGCTTCACCGCGCTTCCAAGAAAACAATCCTGTCAAAAAGCCAGCAAATCCTAACGAAAAAAAAAAACAACTAGACAACTTAGCAATTTGGGCCAAAAAGAAGTCGTTTCATAAACCGCCAAAAAGGGAGTGGCGGCAAAAATAACAACTGCTGCAAAAAAACCAGCAAAAAAAGAGCGCATCATACGCGAAATTGAATAGGTTGTTGTAAAAAACAACCAAAAAAAATAGATCAAAAACAATGATAAAAATAACTGAGTATCAAAACCAACTGAAATTAATCGATTTGCCACCAAACGAACTGATTCATAGATATCCATAGCAAGGCTCCAAATAACGCGTTAAAAATTGATTCCAACCTTCCCCCAACAACTTATAGCTTTTGCTGCCGCATTCGATCCAATAGGAAATTCATACATCATGCCAATACCAAACGTGAATGGATATTGACGCTTCTGATGAGCGTACCCAATAAACATATAAAAACCACCTTGCATCATTCCCGGTGTTTTTATCGACTCTAAATCAAGATTCTCTCTATTTATTGTTCGCTTATCAGCAGGCGCATTAACCGCAACACCCGAATCGTCAAGTCCAATGGTTGACCACAAGTTAGTCGTTGATGCTTCTACCGATGCATTATAATTCCATTTCGCCACACCATATTTATTATCTTCCCAGCTCATAATTTCAATTTTTTCAGCTGATCGCGCACGAACAGACGATCCACACTCCAACGAAAGACCTTGGCGTGAAAAAATGCAAGCAAGTGACGCCTGCAAAGATTGGCCTGGATGAACCTTAAATTCTCGCGCCAAAACATTGGCCAGCGGAAATAGCCCTGGACTCCCAATCGCAGCACCCAACTGATATGGTCCAAACGCCAAAACCTCACCTTGTGCATTTTTAAAAAGAGGCACTCGAATCTGAGCGCTTGGAAGCATATATTTAAAATCTGAGTTTACAACAACTTCCATACACATATCATCGGACTCGAACGCAACAATATCAGCCATGAGTTCAAATCCAACCCCATGACTCTTTCCTGAAGACAAAACAGGCTCATATAAAAACTCACCTGTTCCAGAAGAACCCTGTGGAATTATGCCGCGAACTCCAAGATCAAAATGACTTGCTCCATCTGTCCAAAAGCGCACCCTCAGACCTGCTTCAAATCCACAGATACCCTGAACCTCTTGCGCAGCGGAAGAAATTTTAAGAAAGCCAAGCGCAGCTTGCTTGTTAGAAGCTTGCGTATTTACAACAGCTCCAGACAAATAGTCGAGCAACGTTACATACTTTCCACCACCGGGTAAACCCATGCCTCGCGCATCAGAAATAATCGATCGTGGATTTAACCAGGTCTTTACTTTCATGATTGGAAAACGTACATGTAATGCGATGCCTTCTTTGACTGAATCAAAACCATGCACATAATCAAAAACATGTGCATACACTTGTTTTTCGGGAGAGAAAGAAACGCGATCACGCAGGCCATATCCAAGAAACGTTGAACTTGCACGAGAAACGTCATGAATAACATCCATACTCGCAAGCAGCTCACCCGTGTCGGCTTGATCTATCCCAACAAAATTCTCAACATGATTTCGCGCTGGATTATACATGCCAAAATAATTCGAAAAGTTTTTATCAGCTCTTTGTGAAAAATAAATCGTACTTGCCTGAATACGACCACCAACTAATTTTTTTGATACCAAATCGAGCTGCTGCATAAAGTTTGACCACTTTGCAGAAGTTGCATCATACACATCAAATGAATTCACATATGTTTTTTCTCGATACTCATGCGCCGGAAAAATAAACCCGATGAACGTTAAGGCAAATACTACAATTTTTAAACGCATGATTTTTCTCCACTTTGCGCGTTCAAGCCCAACGCAACAACATCCAACTCAACAGGTTCTTGCTGTTCTTGCGTTGTTGAAATTTGCCGCTCTATCTCAATACCGATTTCTGGCAAGTATTCTGGTACCGGATCTATTAATAATTCTGTAGGAGATATAATTTCCTGTGCACCAACAACCTCTGAACTTACTTTTTTACGAGCTCGAGGTGCAGCAACCCTATCCACAGGGCTGCTTTTTACCGTTTTTGTTTCTTTTTCTTCATCGCTCTTCGTCTTTCGAGCTCGAGATGCTCCACGTCGAGCCTTTTTTTGTTTTTTATCAAGCTCGCGTTCTTCTTCTCGCTCTTTACGATCAGCTTCTTTCTGTCGTCTTTCTTCTTCTGCAAGAAATTGTTTATGAACCTTTTCTTCTTCTCTTTCTTTTGCATCACGTTCGCGCTCTAATTCTTTTTCAATTTTTTCATTTTGCCGCTGAGTAAAAGATTCAATCATATGAGCAATGTTTTTTTTATCTGGACCAGCCGGCCAAATCGCAAATGCTTCATGAACAAGATCATCAACATTTTTTATTTGCAAAACTGTCCCATTTTTTCGAACATACGATTCTGCTCGATTCAACAAACTAATTAATTTGCTCTGCAAAATACGGTTACCCGCCCACATAGATTCATCTCGTACCGCAAGTAATAAATCAGCAACCGCAATATCATGCATTTCGCTCAAAACTAATCGCCCTTTTATATCATCCAAAAAAATAACAAACCTCGGATCTGCTTTTTTTGGTGGCGTCCCCATCGCCTCATAAAAAAGGCGTTGCCGTTCTTCTATCGAAAAATCATCAACAGATTCATCATCTGTCAAAGAAACAGCTTCATACTCAGCATAAGCACCAACGATTCCAAAAAAAGCACTCAAACTCAAAAAAAAACTAATCCGTATGATTAAATCGATAAAAAAAATCACTACTGCTTGCCTCCCCAGGAAGCTTCACGTGCAACTTCTACCCTTTTTATCACATCTTTAATTTCATCTTCGTACAATGGACTAAATTTCAGCATAATTGCCGTAAGTGCACCAACAACCTGGTCATACACCGAATAGTAAAGCTTTCCTGAAATACCCTCGCCAAACCGAGAAATCTTTATTGGATTGGTCATTCCCCCGGTAAAACTATACGAAACCAATTTTTCATAAGCGTAGGCAACCAAGCCTTTCCATTCCGGAAGAACAAAAAAACCTGCATGCCGAGTGATCCAAAGAACAACCGCATCCAATTGTGCTTTATACACACGAACACATTCTTTTTGTTTTGCCACGTCATCGTCATCCCACAAATCATCAATTGTTTTGAATGGTCGCGCCAAGGCATCAACCTGCTCTTTGAGCTCCGCAAATCTTGTTCTTGAAAACTGCGTCGGCGAAACCGATTCTACGCGTTCTGGTTCAATTGCGCGATTAGGAGGAGGAGGAGGCGTTGACGATGGAGCTGCTGGTGGAGGCGTCGGTGAGGAAGTAGAACCCCCCGTTCTTGCAGGAGGAAGCGGTTCGCTTTCCTCTGGGTCGGATTCAGCATCTGCAGATCCAGAAGATGATGGAAGACGCGTATTTCCAACCTTTTTAATAAGATTTCGCACAGACTTGAGCGCAAAATTCTGTTGCCGTGCAAGCAACGCATCTTCTATCACCCGTAATTCTGCAGCGACGGTCCCATCAGCAAAATCATCTGCATCAATACGAGCAGAACGATATGCCGCCGAAGAAAGGCCAAAACAAATCAGCAGGACACAATAAATTTTACCTTGCATGACAAATCCTTTATAACTCTTTTAAATCGCACATAAAGACTGACTAAATAGATACAAATAATGCAAGAGGTACTCAAGATAATCGTTTAATAACAATCTTTTTTGCCCCTAAAACAAAATCGCAAACCCATCTTATTCGCAAGATCTACAATCTTCATGCCTCTTTACAAAAGACAAAAATCTTATAACACTAATGTAGATTATCTACAAATCTCAAACTAAACCAGTGAGGCGATAATGACCGCAAATAAACAAGATTCCCAACAAACAGCACTTTCTAAATTCTGTATAAACCTAACATCTCGAGCGCGAGAAAATAAACTCGATCCAGTAATCGGCAGAGAAGAAGAAATCCGCAGAGTTCTGCAGATTTTGTCACGAAGAACAAAAAACAATCCCGTCCTTGTTGGAGACCCAGGAGTAGGAAAAACAGCGATCGTTGAAGGTATTGCACAACGAATAATCAGCAACGATGTTCCAGAAAGCCTTAAAAATAAAGAAGTTTTCTCTCTCGACCTTGGCCTTTTAATCGCCGGCGCAAAATATCAAGGAGAGTTTGAAGAAAGACTCAAAGGATTACTCAAAGAAGTAGCGAGCGATGGCGATGGAAAAATACTTTTTATCGATGAACTGCACATGCTTGTGGGTGCAGGATCTTCTGGCGGAGGAATGGATGCATCCAATTTACTCAAACCTGCGCTTGCAAGGGGAGAACTTCACTGCATTGGAGCTACCACAACCGCTGAATACAAAAAATTTATTGAACAAGATGCAGCCCTTGAACGACGCTTTCAGAAAGTAAGCGTTGAAGAACCATCTCCCGAAGATGCTCTTTCGATCTTGCGCGGACTTAAAGAAAAATATGAACTACATCATGGAATAAAAATCAAAGACAATGCGCTTGTTCAAGCTGTACAACTTTCTGCACGCATGATTCCTGATCGCTTTTTGCCAGACAAAGCTATCGATCTAATCGATGAAGCCGCATCATTAGTCAAAATGTCACTTGAATCCAAGCCAGAAGAAATTGATTTTCTTGAACGAAAAAT
Source organism: Candidatus Dependentiae bacterium (assembly GCA_016871815.1). NCBI lineage: Bacteria > Candidatus Babelota bacterium. The sequence continues at coordinate 15,432 of VHBT01000019.1, read as the reverse complement.
TCGTCAACACGAAATCGAAATGGTGGCCCTTTCTAAAGAAAAAGATGCAACATCAATAAAACAAAAAGAAAACACCGAAAAAGAATTGCTTTTGATAAAACAAAAACACGAAGAACTCACTTCTCAGTGGAAAAAAGAACGCGCTCCGATAGAAAAAATGCACAAACTCAAAGAGCAGATCGACAAAGCAAAAACCGCATATGCGCAAGCTGAACGTGAAGGTGATTACAACAAAGCATCTCGTATTAAATATGGCGAATTAACAGAACTTTCCAAGCAACTAGAACAAACAGAAGCAGAACTCTCCACAATGACGGGACGATTTGCAAAAGACGCTGTTGATGCTCAAGATATTGCAACCGTCGTTTCTCGATGGACAAAAATTCCAGTCCAGAAATTAACAGAAAGCGAAGGTCAAAAATTACTCAACATGGAAACCGTCTTACACGATCGTGTGATTGGCCAAGATGATGCAATATCAAAAGTCTGTAACACCATTCGCATTCATCGCTCAGGACTTGCCGACCCCAAAAAACCTGTTGGAACTTTTTTGTTCCTCGGACCTACTGGCGTTGGAAAAACGGAAGTTGCACGAACCCTGGCAGACTATCTTTTCAACGATGAACACAAATTAATTCGAATCGATATGTCCGAATTCATGGAAAAACATGCCGTTGCTCGATTAATTGGAGCTCCACCGGGATATATCGGTTACGAACAGGGAGGTCAGCTAACAGAAGCTGTTCGCAAAAATCCCTACAGTATTATTTTGTTTGATGAAATCGAAAAAGCTCATCCTGATGTTTTTAATATCTTTCTACAAATTTTTGATGAAGGAAGACTTACCGACTCACAAGGACGAACTGTTTCTTTTAAAAACTGCATAATCATCATGACCAGTAACATTGGTTCAGACAAAATTTTATCCGCTCACGGAGGAATCAACGTAGAATTACGACAACAATTAGATGCGTTACTGCATGCCCACTTCCGCCCAGAACTGCTCAACCGAATCGATGAAATTGTTTACTTCACAGCACTTTCAAATACAAATATCGAACGTATTTTTGATACACAACTAAAATCACTCCTGGAGCGACTTGCAGAAAAACAAATCACCCTTTCTGTTTCTCCTGAAGCAAAAACAATGATTTGTGATCTTGGATATATTCCTGAATTTGGAGCTCGTCCACTCAAACGTGCAATTCAAGAATATATCGTTCAACCACTTTCAAAAGAACTACTCAGCAATCCAGAGAAGCATTCTTTTTCATGTACAAAAAACGGTGATCTGGTTGTTATAAAACCAATCGAGTAAAAAAATCAGCAGCGATAACCTGTAAATTATCGCTGCTAAAAAAATTGCCTTTTTAATAATTCCGAAAAATACTTAACAAAAATATTTTTTCGGGTGTTCTTGGCATGAGCGTTCCATCATTTATTTTCGAACTTGTCTTACTTCTGCTGAAAACCCCTTGCGTTATAGCATCTTTTGCGGCTCGGAATGCATTTTTTTATGGAAACAAATTAGCATTTAAAACACTTCCCACTCCGACATATGCACTTTGTAAAAAAATAGTTTTATTTAGTGTTGTTCAAGCGCCAAACACCTTTGTTGAAACATTTCGCGATCCACGACCACCTCAGTACCATTTAACTCGTTTTTTGATTGCCTCTTTCTTACTCCCAATCCTGGACGATTTAAGTCATCTTAAAAATGACAAAGAACATGCCGATAAACCACCATACACTCCCGTGAATTTTCCATACTGTTCATACAAGCCGTGCATAGTAATAAACAGCATAATTAATAATGGTTTTATTTTTGCAGGAAAACTTTTTCGTTTTTGTAAGCGAGCTAGCAACATCATAATGTACGCACTCGGAACATACGTTATGACAAACCTGCTATACTCAGAAATGAATCCATTTGCACCCGGAACTATACGCCTCTCAAAGATAGGAAAACTAATTGCCGCAATCGGATACATCATTTTGCAAAACGGAGTTCATAATAATTACAGAAATCTAAAAATACTTTTTGATCGCAAAAATGCCATGACTACTGAACAATTTTTCTTACATCAATTTGCTCGTTGCATTCTTCCATTCTTAATCGCTATACAAAATCCCGTTGCTTTTTTAAGACTATGCCCCAGAGGATTAAGAGAATCCCGCTACCGGGACATGAACGATCAACACTGCGGATCTTTATTCGACGTGCTCGCTGTAGCCTATTTTAACAATCAAGATTTTCGTTACAGCTTAAACCACACAGACCCTGCATTAATACAACGCTCTCTCAAATTATGTTACTCAGACTTTTGCCCCGGCTTTTTTGATCAACCACGGGACGAGCGTTTAACAAAACTAAAACAACCACTCATTAATTATCTTACACAAAGAGCTATGAATAAACATCGCCTCACTCAAGCGGAAGCTTTGCGATACGCCCCTGAACACCTAAGAGAGTTGTGCGAAAACCTTAAAGACATAACGTTTCAAGATCCTCAATAATTAGATATCTATGAATTATTTGTTCAAAGAAAGATTTTTCAAACAAGAGCGTAATAATTGATCAAACGATAGGCTATCATCTTGACCAAGCGAAGAAAAAGCTTGGTTAATCTCAGGACGAGTATACCCAAGAGACTCTAACGCCTGAGCAACTTCAATGCGAACATTATGACCAGCAGCGCCGGTATCTCCAGTTGCACTTGATACCACACGTAATGCAGCACACTGCTCTTGTAAATCTGTGATGATCTGGGCTGCTTTCTTTGCGCCAATTCCATGAAGCGAACTCAGTGCTTTTGCATCTCCACGACCGATGGCAGAAATACATTCATACGGAGTCATCTGAGAAAGCGCTTGCAATGCAATACTGGGTCCAATTTTAGGACAAGAAATCAACATCGAAAACAATTGCTTTTCCAAGTCATCGGCAAATCCATACAACAATGGGCCTTTTTCTTGATTCCAAATGAGCGTTGTTTGCAATGAAACAAAACTACCTTGAGCATGAATTTCAGGACGTGCACATTGCACACCAAATGCAATTCCAGAAACCTCAATATGTACCACCCGGCCGGAAGAGCCAACAACTTTTCCAGAAATTTTTTCAATCATCACAAAATCCTACGCCAATTTATTTAAAATGCGCTGAATGTAATTCTCGCTCAACTCGATCTTGATCTTCTTCGACCAGAAATGCCAAGCGAGTTAAACTTGCAGGTAATTCTTTTTTTAGAATAAATCTAAACCACAATCCAAAGATCCAACTTGTCCATCCGACAACCTCAACCCGAATCGTCATGCGCTGCATCCCGCCAACAAACGAAATAATGTAACTAAATACAACTTCGTTTCCCCACGACTGGGATGATAAAACAAACATTCTATCGGGCTCAACTCGCTTAATTACAAAATGAGCAACTCGGTCAACTCCCATATTCAATTGCCCCGAGCTACCAACTTTAAACCCGCCAGTCAATTTTGACGAAACGAGTCTTACAACCCATTCTTTCCATGACACAACATCAATCAAACGATTCCAAATAACCGACGGTTTAGCCTTTGTTGCGATAGAAGATTCAATAACGATCATACAGTTTCAAGAGCCTTTTTGAGCAACGGCTGAACAACTTGTGGACTTGCACGACCTGATGTTTTTTTCATAACTTGTCCAACAAAATATCCAAACAATTTTTGATTTCCACCGCGATAAGATGCAACAACATCTGGCTCTTTTGCTAGAACCTCTTCGATTATTGCTAAAATTTCAGACTCATCGCCGATTTGTTGCAAGCCTTTTTCTTGAATAATTATTGACGGATATTTTCCTGTAGCTGCCATCTCTGCAAAAACTTCTTGTGCTGTTGGTGCATTAATAACACCTTGAACCAACTCTTGAATCAACTCACCAAGCATTTCGGGTTCAATCAAACATGAAGTCAAATCTTGTTTGCTTTCTTTTAAATATCCAAGCAAATCACGCAGAACCCAATTACAGGCCATTTTTGGTTGTCTGCACCGTTGCACAACAGCCTCATAAAAATCAGCCTGCTGCTTTTCGCCAGTCAAAATAGTCGCCTCATATACCGAAAGACCATACTGATTGCCGAATCGAACAATTTTTTGTTTTGCAAGCTCTGGAACCTGTGTTTTTACTCGTTTAACCCATTCATCATCAACAACAACAAGTGGCAAATCAGGATCTGAAAAATAGCGATAGTCATAACTACTTTCTTTCGATCTCATAAACACTGTTTTTTGATCATGCGAATCCCACAAACGCGTTTCCTGCTTTACCGCTCCACCCTCTTGAATCAATGAAATTTGACGATCAATTTCATAGTCAACAGCCTGAACAATATACCTAAATGAATTAATATTTTTTAATTCAACCCGTGTTCCAAGCTTAGACGCACCCTTTTTCTTAACCGAAACGTTAACATCTGCACGAAATGAACCTTCTTCCATGTTACCATCGCAAATACCAAGATACCGAACAATTGAATGCAATCCGGTAAGGTATTCACGCACGTCATGCGAATCTTGCAAATCTGGCTCTGAAACAATTTCAATCAAAGGTGTTCCTGCTCGATTACAGTCAACAAAACTTTCACCAGCAGCGCCATGAATATTTTTACCAGCATCTTCTTCCATGTGAATTCGATTAATTCTAATCACCTTTTCTGAACCATCTGCACGAATGATTACATATTTACCATTTTCACAGATTGGACGATCGCCCTGAGTAACTTGATATTTTTTTGGCAAATCGGGATAAAAATAATGCTTACGAGCAAATTCAGAAATAGTATTGATACGCGATTCTGTGGCAATACCCATCATAATCGCATATTCAAGGGCTTTTTTGTTCAAAACAGGTAATGCCCCGGGTTGTCCTGTACAAACAACACAAATGTGAGTGTTTGGCTGAGCACCAAACGCAATAGAACAAGAACAAAAAATTTTCGATTGAGTCAACAGCTGAACGTGAACTTCAACTCCAATTGTTGCCTCATAATCAGGATGTCGCTCAAGAACAGAAGAAAGAGATGTAGTTGTCATAAAACAAGAAAAACACTTTTTAAAAATATTAATAACACTCAAAGTGTATCAAAAAACAAAAAAATCGACAGATCCTAACAACCTATCGATTTTTTTCCAGACATTAAAACTGCCTACCCACTAGCCCAATAAATATGCTACTTCCTGCCTGGACATCAGTATCATTTCTTTTAATAAAATCAGCATTCCCGGAATAAGCAAGCGCAACTTATAACACTTTAAATCATGGTCAAAATGTTGACTAAGGCCTAAATAATCAATCAAAGCCTCTCCCGACTGCATCAATAAATGAACCGCTAATAATGTTTTCACTCCTTTTTTAGCCGCAACAGTAGCAAAAAAACCTTTTAAAAAGGCCACACTTAGACCTGAGACAATTCGTTGCGCACAGCGAGTAACCTCTGCAGAATCAAACAACTCTCCATTTGTCTTACAAACATCGCCTTCAGACCTATAATGGAACGTTTTTTTAAATTCACATAAAATTTCAGTAACCATGTACGCCATAAAATAATTTGTAGGCGCGCTTCTCTTGCTCCCCAAATTAACTATTGCGTTCTTACATCGAGTCCACAGTGACGGAGAAAAATATCGGGGATAAACTTGCTGAGCTGCAGCCATAAGGGCATCATTGCGTCGCATTAAAACGTCAAGCTGAACTTCTTGGTCATGCATTAATTGATCAAGCTGAATTCCTAAATGATCAATATCCAAAACAACATTTTCATCATCCCATCCATCTCGCTCCGGGGATGGCGGAACAGATTTTAAGCCCCCTGTATCACCAGAAACACTATTTCGCACTGGCGTTGACTGCCGGGAATTTGGTGCAACTGCCGGAACATGTCGAGGAGGAGTACTTGGCGCAGAAGAACCTCCCGCATCTGACAACACACGAGGAGTTACCATCGAAAAACTCGATCCACTTACAACCAAAAACACTAGTAAAACTATTTTTTTAACATTCATACAAAAACCCCCTCAAATGTAAATTTGAAAAAAAGATATCACTCAAAAAAAAAATTTCTTAATATAAACACATAACCATTTGCAAAATAAAAAAAATTACTGCTATGCTTATTTTGTGTTTCAACAAGAAACAATTCACAAAAAAAGGGGCCGTGTCATGAAAGTCAGAACAGCCATATGTTCAAACAAATAGCCGCAATAATTTATTTATAAATTTAAAACTTTAATCTTCAAATCCTTATTCGGCTTACCCTCTTTTTTATCTATTATTTTTTAGCACTTCATACTGGAATTATTTATATGAGTATTCTTTTATCCCTTCGCGGAATTACCAAAGTCTACGGAGTTGGAACAACTGCACGCACAGCGCTTAAAGGCGTTGACCTTGATATTCAAAAAGGCGAGATCCTTGGACTTCTTGGTGTGAATGGAGCAGGAAAAACAACCCTTGCGTCAATCATTGCAACACTCAATCCGCCAACATCTGGAACAATAACCCTAAACAGCGCGTCAATCTACGATGACGTGCCTGCATATCGCAAGATTATTGGCTTCTGCCCACAAAAACCAAACGTAAACCCACAACTTACGATTAAACAAAATTTACTCTTTGCGGGACGATTTTACGGCATTTCAGCCGAAGAAACAGAATCACGTGTTGCACAATTAATGAAACGGTTTGAACTAGAAACCTATGCCGAAAATTACATCGATCAACTCTCTGGTGGGTACAAACAACGATTTTTAATTGCTCGTGCTCTTATCCACAAACCACAACTCATTTTGTTTGATGAACCAACAGTTGCGCTCGATCCTCATGTCAGACACGAAGTTTGGGACTTGCTCAAAGAACTTCGCTCGCAAGGCGTCACCATTGTGCTCACCACTCACTACCTTGATGAAGCAGAAGCACTTTCTGATCGAGTTTGTATTTTAGATGAGGGGGTAATTCGTCTCATCGACACACCTGCAAACCTCAAATCCGAACACGGCAAGGCGCGACTCGAAGACGTGTTTATTAAACTTATCAACGAAAAAAACGATTAAAGGATTTTTATGACAACCTTTTTATCATATCTGCCCACACTCGGGCACCTGCTGTATGCAGATTTTTTAACATTTAAACATTTATTTAAAGACAAAATAGTTGATTTTTTCATCTATGCATCCCTAACAACTGTAGTTATGAGTCACTTTGTTCAAGGCGTTGGAATTTCTGCAAATTTTGGTCTTTTTACCGCCGCAACAGGTGTTGCGGTGAGTGGAATGTTTGAAATTTTTCCACGCGTCATGACCCTTCTAAGCGACCTAGAAGGAAACAAGGTTATTTCTTACGACACAACACTTCCAATTCCAACCTGGATGTCGTTGACACGAATTGGACTTTCTGATGGATTGCGAAATCTACTTGTAGGGTCACTCAGCCTGCCATTTGGTCTGCTGTTTGTCTGGAATGAATTTAACATTGCAAACTTCAACCCCACATGGTTTATCGTTTTACTAATCTTAAATTCATTGTTTTTTGGTTTTTTTGGAATGTTTCTTGCAAGCTTTGTCAAAAACATGAGCAAAGTTGGAAGCATGTGGATGCGAGTAATTTTTCCACTATGGACTCTTGGTGGATTTCAATTCACCTGGTTAAGCCTTTATTTGAAATCACCATTTTTTTCGTACCTTGCCCTTCTGAATCCATTTTTGTACACCATGGAAGGAATGAGAGCCGCCATCCTCGGCCAACCGGGAAGCTTACCGTTGTGGGTATGCGCAACAGCACTTGCTAGTTTTACAATCCTTTGTGGCTGGCTCGCTGTACAAAATATAATGAAACGACTTGATTGCGTTTAAAAAACACTCTGGGTCTGGTTATATTAGCCAGACCCTTTAAAAAAGGAATAAATACGGTATGTCAAAATTTTTAATGCCAATTTTCAGTGCAATTCTTCTTATCAGAGACAATAAAATCTGCCTGCTCAAAAGATCAAAAAACGCACGACTGTTACCTGGCTTTTATGCACTCCCTGGAGGCGGAATCGATGGAAATGAACGTATTCCAGATGCCGCTGCTCGTGAGGCTCTCGAAGAACTTAGGATTACAGTACAACCAAAAGACTTACAATGCGTACATACCACTCACGTCAAAACACCAGACAACCAGGAATATATAAATTTTTATTTTTTAACAAAAACGTTTTCTGGAGAACCGCAAAACACTGAACCCGAAAAATGCGATGGCGTTTTCTGGTTTGACATGAATGAATTGCCCACAGACTTACTTCCCAACCACAAAAAAGTTCTTGATTTGATAAAAGAAAATAAAACATTTAGCGACTTTGGCTGGTAACTATAAAATTAAACATTCATACGCTAATATTATTAAAAAAATTAACGTCATTTGATTGATACATGTTAAAAAAAATAAAATCTTATTCCTCTGTTTTATGGCAACTCATTTTAGCCGACCTTGTTGGCTACTCGTCATCTCGATACCTCAAAGATCTGCTTGATAGCTTTTTTTGGATTGCAACTACGCTCTTTGTTTCGGGAAAACTCCTTGGCAGTTTTGGGATTGCGCCCGGATTTGGTATTTTTGTTGCAACTGGGGTACCTGCAACGCGCTGTTTATTTCAGATTTATGGACGAACCACTACGGTGATAATCGATTTTTTAAGCAACAAATCAATCTCGTATGACATTACACTGCCAATTCCTTCATGGTTGGCGATCTTCAGAATTGCGCTTTCATCGTGCATCCGCAATTTATTGCTCAGCCTTCCCGCTCTTCCTTTTGGGCTCATTTTTGTCTGGGACGAATTTAATCCAGCAACCGTTTGTATTTTAAAATATATTCTCATTCTTTTTCTGACCGCATTTTGCTGCGCAACCCTTGGGCTTCTTATCGCAAGCGTTACAAACAGCGCCGAAGAACTCGGCTCAATCTGGAATCGCATTCTTTCGCCCATGTGGATGCTTGGAGGGTTTCAATTCCCCTGGTCAACGCTCAACGCTAAAATATCTTTTCTGGGAAAGCTTGCCCTGCTAAACCCGATGACCTACGCGATGGAAGGCATCCGCTCGACCATCCTTGGCCCAGAAAAATTTTTGTCATTTTGGCTCTGCGTTGTGGCACTCATCGTCTTTTCTACGCTTTTTAGCTACTTCGGGATAAAAAGAATGGCAAAAAAGCTTGATAGCGTCTAAACATTACACAAAGAAACAATTTGCGGCCACAAAAAACGATTTTTTGATAAAATTTCGCCTTTTTATCGCGTTAATTACAAAAACTATAGTTCGAAATATCATAAAAACTGTTATAAAAAATCAATATCAAAATAACACGCTTGAATCCTGGTTCTAAAAAAACGTTAACCAAATCAAACACTTTGGGGCGCTGCGATATTTTTGCAGCGCCCTTTTTATTTCACCATAAAGCCTTTGCTCAAGAACTAAAAACCTAAAAAAACGTCTTTTTTACAAAAGTTTTTCGTATTCGATTGATCTTAAATATGGAGTCAAATCAGCGGTGCGCTTTTCATCCCCTTCAAAAGTTTTTGCTATTTTACCATCTTTTATCACCCACAACTTATTTCCCAGATAGCGAGCAATATCCAAATCATGAGTAATAAACAAAATAGTTTGCTTAAGAGCCAGATGTTTTTCCTTCACCAGCATTAGTAGCCGAGTTGCTGACTCTGGATCAAGCGCTGCTGTTGGTTCATCCAAAAGTAAAATTTGCGGCTGAAACAACGTGCTCAATAAAAATGCAATTGTCTGTCGTTGACCACCAGAAAGTCTATTCATCGGTGTTTGTAATAAAATATCAATATTTTCACCCATCGGTGCAAAGAGCGCACGCTCATCAACACCATCAAGAACCGATGTCCAGTGCGCAAGCGAAACCGAATTGCATCGCAACATTGCAAGAGCAAGATTCTCACGAACCGTCATCTCACCAACAATATTCTGCGAAGGATTCTGAAAAATTCTAAAAACGATATCACTTCGCCCCGCATAATCGATTGCAGTGACATCTTTTCCATGACAAAAAATTTGTCCGCTATTCGGCAAGACAGTGCCTGAAATCAAGTCAAAAATAGTTGTTTTTCCAACCCCATTTGGACCAATGATGACAACAAAATCACCTGCATCAACCGAGCAAGTAAGATTTTTAAAAATTTCTTTAGGGCCATACGAAAGGCCTATATTTTTGATATTAATCATCGTGAACCTTCATCCGCTTGAGCGCCCCTAGAATTTATTATTTTAATAGTTGCAACAGCAAGAACAAGCACTGCCGTTAACAACTTTGACCACTGTGGATCAATGTCACATTCATACACCAAAGAAAGGAGTAGTTGATAAACAACAGAACCAATCAGCAAATGAATCAGAGCAAAACGTATCGGAAAAAGCTCAGCAATCATAAGCCCTGTGAGCGAAACCACCAAAATACCAACATTCATCCAGATCGAAAAATATCCAACATACTGAACATACAAGGCCCCGCCAAATGCAGTCAGTCCGTTAGCAACAATCAACGCACACGCCTTGTACACCCACACACGTCTACCCAAAGATGAAACAAGTTGCACATTAGCACCAGTAGCGCGCAGCATTATACCAACCGAAGATCGATGCAACAAGTGATACAAAAAACCATATAAAATCAATGCACACAACAAAATCACTGACAAATTTTTGGCATCGCCCAAGAATGTCATCTGCGAAAAGCAGGTCTGTGTGCCAATCAGCGAAATAGTGCTACCAGCCATCATCAGAACCACTGAAAATAATCCACTAGTTACAACGATCCCACTAATCAACATCGAAAGCCCAAGCCCACAATGAATCGCAGAGGTAATCCCCCCAACAATCATGCCACCACAAAGCGCAAAGATTAATGCTGCAAAAGGATTTACTCCCCAGCCAAGAACAATCGCTCCAAGAGCTGCTCCAAAGGAAAAACTTCCCTCTAAAGATAAATCATCAAACTTCATAATTCGAGAAGTTGTATACACCCCAAGCACGAGTAACGCAAAAATTATGCCGCGCTCAAAAGCACCCAAAACAACTAATCCCAAGCCATTCATTTTTATACCTTATTTTTATTCAAATTCAATTTCATAACGTTTGACGATTATTTTGTACGATACCGGCTTGAATAAACGGTTATTGAAGCCGGTATCGTACAAAATAGAATATTAATCAACAAAATCTATATTCAAAACACAGCCCATTTGAGCAAGAGAATCTAACACCACCTTATTAAGAGCAATCGCAGGTGTTGCCCGAGTAATACCAACCTCAGAGGGTGCACACTCACCATTAAGTACACGAGTTGCTGCAACGCCCAGATCAAACCCAAGTTGGTAGTAATCCATGCCAAGTCCAGCGGCGGGTCCTGATGCAACCAATGTTTTATCGGCAACAACCATCGGAACTCCAACCTCTTTGCACTGAGCAGCTAATGAAGACATCACGCTTGCAATTGTATTATCTGTTGGAGCAATACATACATCAATTTTTCTCAGGCTGCTTTTTAGCGCGCCCAAAATATCCGCCTCCGTAACCCCTGCAATACGAACAGGCGTCAGTCCCTTTGTTCTGCAAGCATCTTCAATTTCATGCAACTCTGCACACGCTACCTCCGAACTAGGATTGTACAAAATACCAACAGTTTTTGCCTTTGGAATTAATTTCTGCACAAAAAGAGCCAACTGCCGCAAATCAAAATGATCAGAAATACCTGCAACATTATCTTTAAGAATTCCTGATTTTTCAGGGTAGGTCACTGCTGTAAAAAAAATCGGGCGATCAGACTCTTTTTGCACAAGCGCTTGAGCGGCAGGAGTCCCAAACGCTGCAAACGCCGCAACATCTGAACGAGAAATCAGACTCTGAGCGATTGTCTGAGCATTAATAACGGATCCATCAGCATTTTTGACAACAAATGAGTATGTATCTTTTGTTGCTGCAACAACCGCATCACAAAATCCATCACACGCTGCATCAATGGCTGGGTGTGATGCAATTTTAATCACTGCAATCACAGGCTTTTGTGCCCCTGAGTAGCGATTTTTAAGAAACAAAAAAAATCCAAAAAACAGCGATAAACTAAATAAACTAATAAAAACTTTTTTCACGAAAAACTCCATCTAATAAAAATACCCCCGAGATAATCTCCGGGGGTATGCTGAATACAAAATTTTGTATCAAATAACAACCTAAACTAACTCACACATTTTTTGTATAAGTAGTTTTGAATAAATACAACAGTGAACAACCAAAGTCTTCACCGCATCACCTCAATAGGTTTAGTTTTTGATAATAATTACATAATATATTCAAAAAAATAATACTCAACAACTTCAACTCTCATCCTATAAAAAATCAAAAAAACGATACAAATCTGTTTTTTTTTCAAGCTCAGATAGTTAACGGACAACTTATGCAAGCGAAACACGCACCTCATGTTATTCCAACACTCGTAGAAATTTCGACGCTAAAAAAACATTTCACAAATCAAACTACAAAAAACATCGCAAAATCACTTTTTATTTCACAGTGAAATCTCAAAAACACAAAAAACGCTATAAATCGATAAAAAAAACTCTTTTTAAACTAAACACACGAAATGACTGATTGTACAATACTGATTCCCTTGCTATACGCAACTGTATATTTTTTAACACCAAAAGGGGTTTATGTTTTCGTTTCAATCAACACGTTTAGTTCTTATTATTTTCACTGCAAGTGCAACACTTTTTTCTGGATCCGTAAGCTCTCGACCAAAAAACGAAAAAGTACATCCGATCGATTCCTCAAGCGAGGCTGAATTAACTCTGGTTGACCAAATAACCAAAGAGATGAAACAATATCATGAAGCTCTCAAACAAGTAGAACAAAAAATAATGCACAAAATAAAACACGAAGAAAGCTCTGGTGTGTTTATTTCCGAAGATAGAAAAAGAAAATTGGCAATCGAAGGATTAACTCTACTTCTTTCAAAAACATGTGCGATTCTTAAAGAGCTTACAAACCGAGTACTTTTGATGAATTCAACTGAACTTGACGACGTGCGCATTCAACTCATCATCATGGAAAATATTCGCTTTTTTACACAAAAAAAAGAAGCCCTTGAACGTCTTGGTGAAGAATACAATCTTGTAAAATTTACCTCACAATCACGACGCAATAGTATCTAAGTTTATTTGAAGGGCGCGAATCGCGCCCTTTTTTATTTTACCCAATCAGTAAATTGCTTATTCATCCAGGCTTCAAATGCTTTCGGTCCTTGCGATCCTTTTTCATAGTGATTTAATTCAATTCTTTCACGATCTATCGCATCAATAATTTTCCAAGACTCTTCAATTTCATCAAACCTGACAAAAACCGATTGATCACCTCGTAATGCATCTGCAATCAAAACCTCATAAGCCTGCGGCGTATTTGGCCCCAAAAAAGCACTGTGGTAAAAATTCATCACCACGGGCATGGTTGCATTACTCCCAACCGCCTTACCATTCAATTTCAACGAAAAACCTTCATCTGGCTCGATAGTAATAGTGAGTACATTTGCTTCGCCCGAAAATTGTGTCCGCAAGTGAGTACTCTTGCGAAAAACAATATCAATACGCGTTTCTTTTTTACTCAAAGCCTTTCCTGTTTTGAGAAAGAATGGCACACCTCGCCATCTTTCGGTATCAATCGATAACCGTACCGCAGCAAATGTCTCGGTTTTTGATTCCGGATTCACATCTTTTTCAGTCAGGTATCCTTGATACTGCCCCAAAAAAACATCGCTTACTGCAGTCTTTTTGAGAACTAAAACTTTTGCATCTCGAATCGCCTCACCCGATAGTTCTTTGGGCGGTTCCATGGCCACAAGTGCCAGCAATTGAAGCATATGATTTTGCACCACATCTTTAAGCGCGCCATACTGATCGTAAAAAGCACCGCGAGATTCTACCGACACGGTTTCTGCAAGCGTAATATTAACCGACTCAATAAAAACCGTATTCCACAACGGCTCTAAAATGGCATTTGAAAATCGAATAACCGCAATATTTGCAACCAACTCTTTTCCCAAATAATGGTCAATGCGATAAGCCTGTTGCTCACAAAAAACTTCTGCTATTTTCTGGTTTATTTGCTGTGCAGATGCCAAATCTTTTCCAAAGGGTTTTTCATAAATCACGCGCTGCCATGAACATAGTTTGTCACCACATAATTGACCATGTTCTCTTTTTTGCACAATTTCATGCATCGCTAATTGTTCAGTAATTGTTGCAAAATGCTCTGGCATTGTCGCCAAAAAAAATAATCTATTCCCCGAAAGTTTTTTTTCTTCTTCTGCTAGCTCAAGAACATTTTTAAGAATCTTGTAATCAGCAGGAGTATAAAAATCGAGTTTTACATAGATAAAATGTGCTTTTAATCTCTGCCAAATATCATCAACTCGATTGGCAACAAATTTTTCTGCAGCGGCAAAAATAGTTTCTACTGTTGCCAGCTCTCGCCCAGTCCCAATAATCACAAATGAATCTAAAAGCCCATCGGCAAGCAATTTGTATAATGCAGGAATAAGCTTACGCTTAGTCAAATCCCCGGTAGCCCCCATCAGCACAATTGAACAATTAAATCCATTCATAATAATCGCTTTCTAAATACTTAATCGAAGTTGCCGAGAGTCCCGCTCGTGCTCGAGCTTAACCAAAGTGATTCCAAAAATATTAGCCATTTCAAATGTTGAGATAAAATCAAAATACTCTTCTTGATAACAAATTTTTTTGATTCCGTAGGTTGCAATAACCGTCAAGCAATTCGCACACGGCGACATGGTAACCACAAGTAAATCACATTCGTAGGGTTTTACATACCGCAAAGCATTAATTTCTGCATGCACGACAAATGGCCGCCGCTTATCTCGAGAACTCCAGTCGATCGCAACACCTGCCGGTGCACCATTGTACCCGATACTCGCCACAGAATGATCTTTACGCATCGCAACTGCACCAACCTGAACATATGGATCTTCCGATCGCAACGCTGCAACTTGCGCAATTTTCATTGCATATTGCTCCCATGAAATACGTGCCATACCAATCCCTTCATTTCAGATTTTTCCAGAATCGCAGATCAGAGTAGCACACAAAAAGGCAAGAACAAAGATTCAATTTTTTAAAAAAATCGACCCACAAAGAATTGTTTAAAAAAAGTTTTTTTTCGTTTGCCCCATTTAACCATCATGATATGATTACCCCCGAAAAGAAGACTAAACAAAGGAGATTTTACATGCCGTTGTTAAACGATTCAAAAACAGATCCAAATAAAATTCTTCCAATGCGTTACCCCTGGGCGCGTGAACATTACAAAAATGGAATCGCAAAC
>VHBT01000018.1 GCA_016871815.1 Candidatus Dependentiae bacterium | reverse complement strand
AATTTAGCGATCACAAAAGCTGATCCAACTGCTGCAAGTCCAGCTACTGCTCTACGATCAACCAGAGAACGCGATCTTGCTGGTGGTGTTGTTGGTACTATTGAACGAGGATTTCTTCTTTGTCCTGTTGGTACTGGTACTGATACTACTACTGGTGCTGCTGGTGCTGGTGCTGGTGCTGGTGCTGGTGAAACATTGACGCTACATTTATCCGCAAGTGAAAATTTACCTTTTAATGCTTTAAAATTGTCATCTGTAATGTCTTTTAAAATCTTTTTATGCTCTAAGTTATACTCTAAGGCGACTTTCACCCTGTCTGTGGTAACATGATCAACATCTTTGTTTAGCTTATTAGCCAGGGCTTTTTTTAGACCATCAAGATTGGCTATGGTATTCATCTCAATCGGGATCTGTCTTGTGCTGATTACCATAAAAGTAATCCTCGTAGAATGTGCTGGTGCTGGTGCTGATGAAACATAGACGTTCGTAGAAGCCGTATGTGGCAATCCAGCTTTTAATTCTTCAAAATTGCCATCGTTAATGTCTTTTTTCTTGAATTCGACTCTCACCCTGTCTGTGGTAACATGATCAACATCTGTGTTTAGCTTATCAGCCAGGGCTTGTTTTAGATCATTAAGATTGGCTATGGTATCCACCTCAATCGGGATCTGTCTTCCGCTAAATATTTTAAAAGTAATCACCTCGGAATGAACATTTCCCATACCTATGGCCAAAACGGCTACTGAAAAAAATATTTTCCTTAACATATATCAAGCTCCTATGCTTTTTGTGGTATTCATTTGAGTATGCCAGAAATAAAACATTTTTTGGTGGCTTTTTTAGCAAGCTTTATACCCTCTAAAAAAGTAAAAAAATGCCGATTTTCTCTTTTCTGCATGAAATTTGATGTTATTAATTTGGACGGAGCAAGATCTGAAGACTTATAAAAAAATAACGGAAGTTTTTTACGCTTCCGTTATTTTTTACAAGTTCAATTCAGGATGGAATCTTTTTTATCAAGAGGTTTTATTTGTCTCTTCGGTTGTCAGTTCCAAGACAGATTTTTGCTTGGTGATGACAGTTTAAAAAAAATGCTGTTTCGGCCTGATTGTGGAAATTTTATTTTCTCTTAGGTACAAAATACGCAAACCCCTCTGTTTTTAAGCTATGGCGAAGTGATTCGAAATTTTCTTCACTTAGGCATTTTCCTTCGAGTAGAAGACTGTTGCTTCTGGTGCTGGTGCTGATACTACTGCTGGCTCTCTGCGGGGTGCTTCTGGTGCTGGTGCTGGTGCAGCTACTGCTGCTGGTTCTCGTGAAACAACTACGTACACAGAAGCCGCATATGGAAATCTAGCTCTTGATTCTTCAAAATTGGCATCGCTAATGTCTTCACCGTAGAAAATGATTCTCACTCTGTCTAGGGTAACGCCTAATTGCATAGCCAGGGCTTGTTTTAGATCATCAAGATTGGCTATGGTATCCATCTCAATCGAGATACGTCTTCCGCTAAGTGTTTTAAAAGTAATCACCTCAGAATGAACATTTCCGACACCTATGGCCAAAACGGCTACTGAAAAAAATATTTTTTTAAACATATATCAAGCTCCTATAATTTTTATGGTATTTATTTGAGTATGCCAAAAATAACATTTTTTGGTGGCTTTTTTTAATGGGCTTTATACCCCCTAAAAAAGTAAAAAAATGCTGATTTTCTTTTTTCAGCATGAAATGTATGGAGGAATTCACTGTTGAAACAGGCACCTTTGGTTATATTTTTAATAAGACAGCTTTTTACGTCATTTTAAGGGCGGTTTTTTTGAATGTTCTCAATTCTTGAGGGATAAAAATAATCTTTAGGGCTTTTTGCTGACTCTTTCTTCAGATTCCTGTATAAGAGATGAATAACAAACGTAACAGTTTGTTTGGTGTCTTATTGTATTGGTTTTAGAAAAGAGATGTATAATGATAAATTCAATTTTACTCGGATTTGCATCGGGAACAATCGTTTCTGTGCTTGTCGGGTTGGTATATTTCTTATACCGAAAAAATGTACTAAAAAGGTTAGAACATTCAGCTGAAGTGCGAGTAAAAGAGGCTCAACAGCGTCTTGAAGTAGAACAGCAGGATGCATTTAACAAAATAAATCGCAAACGCAACGAGTTTGAAGAAGAACAAAAACGAATTCGCTTTGAGCTCAAAAAAACAGAAGATCGGATTCAGAAGAAAACGGAACATGTTGAGCAGCGAGAGAGCGAGGTTGAATCCATTCGACGTGAACTGCATACCAGAGAGCGTGATTTGGGCAAGCGAAACGATGAATTGTTGGCATCCGAGTCGCGAGTAAAAAAAGTATATGATTCTTTGATTTTAAAACTTGAACAGCTTGCGGGCATGAATCGCGATCAGGCACGTAAAATGCTCACAGAATCATTGCAGAACGAAGTTAAGCATGAATGTGCAAAATGGCTTGTTGCAACGCGAGAAGAAACCGTTTCGCAGGCCGAGTCTAAGGCTATTAAAATTCTATCAACCGCTATGCAGCGGTGTATTCCCGACCAGATTGTGTATACAACCTCAACGGTTGTGCAATTGCCTTCAGAAGAGATGAAGGGCCGAATTATCGGAAAAGAAGGTCGAAACATTAAAGCGCTTGAGATGGCTACAGGAATGGAGTTTGTCATCGGCGAATCGCCCGAGACAATTGCGATTTCTGGATTTAATCCTATTCGCAGAGAAGTTGCTCGCAGAGCGTTGTTAAAGTTGATTCAAGATGGTCGAATCAATCCTGCTCGTATCGAAGAAGTTGTCGAAAAGTGTCAGCAAGAAGTTGATATGATCACCGAAGAGATGGGACATAAAACGGTTCTTGAGTTTAATTGTGTTGGCATGCACAAAGAATTGGTTTCGCTTCTTGGGAAATTATATTTTAGAACAAGTTATACGCAAAATAACCTTGAGCATTCAAAAGAAGTTGCTTATTTTGCCCGAATGATTGCAGAAGAGCTTGGATTGGATGGCAACTTGGCAGCTCGCTGCGGCTTGCTTCATGATATTGGTAAAGCCCTTTCTGCAGACGTTGAAGGTCCTCACGCAATTATTGGTGGTGATCTTGCTAAAAAATGTGGTGAAGATCCAATCGTGGTTAATGCAATTGCCGCTCACCACGAAGAGGTGGCGCCAATTTCGCCCTATGCGATGATTACACATCTTGCCGATGCGCTTTCAGCGGCTCGTCCTGGTGCTCGTAAGGAAAAACTTGGCAGCTATGTAAAACGACTTGAAGATCTAGAAAACATCGCAATGAGTTTTGATGGCATAAAAAAGGCGTACGCATTGCAAGCTGGCCGAGAAATTCGTATTATTGTAGATGAGATTTCGATGAGCGATGAGGACTCTATGGTTCTTGCCCGTGATATCGTTTTAAAAATACAAGAAAAGCTTGATTTTCCAGGACAGATAAAAGTCACTGTGATTCGTGAAAAACGTGCTATTGAGTACGCAAAATAACCTATCAAATGAAATACAAATCGGAAGAGGGGCATTCGTGCCCCTCTTTTGTTAGAAAAAAGGAATGCTAAAAAGCTATGGCTGGAATAAAAGTTACATTTATTGGCGATCTTGTTGGTGTTGTTGGTTTTACGATGCTTAAGCGCTGGATTGCTAAAATAAAAGAAGATACACAAGCAGATCTTATCGTGGTTAATGGCGAAAATATTGCAGGAAAAGGCCGCGGAATTACCCCAAAAGACGCAGATATGTTATTTGCCCTTGGCGCGCAGGTTATTACAACCGGCAATCACATTTGGGCTCAAAAAGAAATTTATCCCTACATTAATCAAACACCGTTGCTGATCAGACCTGCAAATTTTCCCGATGGAGTTCCCGGAAAGGGATTTGTTCAGGTTGAGGTTAAAGGAACGCTGGTTACGATTATTAATTTAATGGGGCGCGTGTTTTTCCGTGAAACATTATCCTGTCCCTTTAAAAAAGCCGACGAAATTATTGCAACCGTACGTATGAAAAGTCCTATTGTGCTCGTGGATTTTCACGCAGAGGCGACCTCGGAAAAAATTGCTTTGGGCTTATACCTGGATGGCAAAATTTCTGGAATGGTTGGTACTCATTCGCACGTTCAGACGGCCGATGAGCGAATTTTACCTCAAGGAACGGGATTTATTACCGACTTGGGTTCTTCTGGTGCGGTACATTCGTGTTTGGGGATGACTTCTGGACCGATAATTCAACGATTTATCACGCAACTTCCACAACAATTTGTCGTAGATGTAGTGCCGCCGTACCAGATTACTGGTGTTAGCATGGAGATCGATCGCGCAACTGGAAAAACCCTTAATATCAAGCGTTTTTCGATCATTGATGATCAAAAAATTTAGGACAAATCTACATGATATTGATTGTTTTGATGTATTCATTGTTTGCGGCAACGTTTCCGCTTGCAAAAATTGCCATGAATTACGTAGATGCGCCACTTTTTTTCTTGAGTATTCGGATGCTTCTTGCTGGGGCTGGCATGATTTTGGCGAGTTTTTTTCTTATTCCAAAGCGATTGCTGTTAACTGCTAAAGATTTTTTACTCCTTGCAGCCGCAGGTTTTTTTGGTGTATTTGTGGCTTTTGGATGTGAATTTTGGGCAATACAATTTGTGTCTTCCATAAAAGTGAATATTTTTTATTCACTTTCGCCTTTCATGACGGCTGTTTTTGCCTACATTTTCCATAACCAAAAACTTTCGTACAAAAAGGTGATTGGTCTTTTTATTGGTTTTTTAGGCTTGCTTACGTTGTCGTTTGATTCGAATGTTGTCTTGACTTCTTGTTTGCCAACGTCTGCGTATGATGTGGGGCTTATTATTTCTGTAGCTTCTGCTGCATATGCCTGGTTTGTCATAAAAAAATTACTCGACCGCGGGATTCCGATGCTGGTGGTTAACGGTGGGATGACATTTCTTGGTGGCTGCATGTGTTTGTTTACCTACTTGCTGGCTTCTGGCGGCGTGGTGATTCCGTTGGTCACTTCGTGGAACATGATGCTGTTGTGTATGGTTGGCTTAATACTTATTTCTAACGTCATTGGATACACGATGTATGGTCATTTGCTTCATTCCTATTCATTAACATTACTTTCGTTTACCGGTTTTTTGTGTCCGCTGTTTGGTTTGCTGTACGGCTATTTATTCATGGGTGAAGCGTTCTCGTGGTTGTATGTAATAGCATTGGTGTGTGTCTTTATTGGATTAATGCTTTTCTATTTTGATGAACAATCTGATGATTCATCGGCATACTATGACGAGTAATTTTTTGAAGTTAGGATTTTAGCATGAGTGAAAAAAAAACAACCAATTCTTCTGGTGTTCTTCTTTCGATTCAAAATTTAGTTAAAGAATATTCTGTCGCTGCTGGTAGAAAAAGAGCTTTGGATGGTGTTTCTCTTGATATTTACCAGGGTGAGATCTTTGGTTTGCTGGGCGCAAACGGAGCGGGTAAGACGACGCTTTCTTCGCTTCTTGCAACATTCAATCCGCCAACATCGGGATCGATAGTATTTGAAGGCAAATCTATTTTTGATGATATTTATGCATATCGGATGCAGCTTGGGTTTTGTCCACAGCGTCCCAATCTTGACTCGCAATTAACTGTCAAAGAAAATTTGGAGTTTGCAGCTCGGTATTATCTACAACCCGAAAAAGAAGCAAAAAAACGAATTGCAGAATTGATGGATCGGTTTAGCTTGGATAAATATGCACATTCATTTGTTGAAAATCTTTCTGGTGGGTATCGTCAGCGATTGTCAATTGCTCGTGCGCTGGTACATAACCCGCGGATTGTTATTTTGGATGAGCCAACAGTTGCGCTCGATCCGCATGTGCGAAGAGCAATTTGGGAATCTATAAAAACGCTCAAATCTGATGGTGTGACGGTTATTTTGACAACGCACTATCTTGATGAAGCAGAAGAGCTTTCTGATAGAGTTTGCATCTTGGAAAAAGGAACTGTTTTACAGCTTGGAACACCGGCAGAGCTAATGAAGCAACATGGAGAAAATTCTTTAGAAGATGTGTTTATCCGTTTATTAAACGATGAAGAATAAGGGTCTGAAGATGTTTGGAATTTCATGGAATTTAAATAATCAAACAGTTCGACAGTTTCTTATCTTTTTTCAACTACTGCGCAGAGATTTGTATATCGTTTTGCACATTTTACCTAAAAAAATAATCAATACAGTTGTGTGGTCTTCGGCGATGATTTTTGCCAATCATTACATCATGCCGCTTCTTGGGTTGCCAGCGGCATACGGTAAATTTATGCTCGTTGGTGCAATCACGGTACAAATGTTGTTTCAATCCATGGCCGATGTTGCCGTTCGCGTGAGCGATTTGGTGGGGGATCGTGAAATATTATTTGCCTTGGGGTTGCCGATTCCTGCATGGCTTGTGTGTGCAAGGTATGCAACCACGACTATGATTCAAGGCATAATGAGCAGTTTTTTTGCACTTCCTGCTGCGGTACTTATCATGTGGGGTGATTTTTCTTTTCCTTACGCAAGTCTGCCTAAAATAGCATTGATGGTTTTCAGTCAAGGTATGTTTTTTGGTGCGTTTTCGTTGTTCATGACAGCTGGAACCAAAAATATGCCCGATTACGAAAATGCATGGATGCGTATCGCAAATCCTTTGTTGATACTTGGTTGTTATACCTTTTCATGGAGTGTGCTCAAAAAGGCAATTCCTTTTTTTGCACCCCTTTTTTTACTCAATCCATTTACCTATCTCATGGAGGGAATCCGGGCATCGGTTTTGGGTCAATTTACGTTTATTAATTATTGGACCTGTGAATTGTCTATTTTGATGTTTACGTTGTTTTTTGCTGTCCAAGGATTTTATCGCCTTAAAAAAAGGTTAGATTTTGTATGAATCAATTAACTCAATATGGAAAAATTTTTACCGCATTGGTGCTCAAAGAGTTTCGTTTATTTTGGTCCCATCGTTCTGAAATATGGCTTAATATTTTCTTTGAAGTGGTTTTGTGGTTATTAATCGAAACGTTTGTTATGCCATCGTTTGGCGCTGCGTATAATTATGGACAGTTCATGCTCGCAAATATTTTGATTATGCAATTTGTGATGCTTGCAATGAGCGATGTGAGTGTTATGGTCGATGATTTGTGCTCAAATAAGCAGATTTCGTTTCAGCTTGGTCTTGCTTTGCCATCTGAGTTGGTATTTATTCGCTATGCACTTTCAACAAGTATCAAAAGTTTTGTATACACGGTCTGTGCGCTTCCTGTAGCTCTCCTGGTGGTCTATGCGCGAGGCAGCTTTGTAAGCTTTTCTCTGCTCAAATTGTTAAGTATGTTCTTTTTAGGATCCCTGTTTTTTGGGGTTTTTATGTTGTGGATGGCTTCTTTTACCAAGAATTTGGTTCACTACGAAGATTTGTGGGTACGCATGGTCAGCCCTTTGTGGATGATGGGTGGAGCATTGTTTCCCTGGGTTTTAGTACAAAAAAATTATCCTTTTTTAGCTAAAATTTTATTACTCAATCCGTTTTTGTACATCATGGAAGGCGCGCGATCTGCAATTTTGGGCCACCATCAGTATATTTCTTATGCAACCTGCGTGATGGTTATTATCTGCTCAATTCTGATTATTGGATTTTTGGGTGTTCGAGGCATGAAAAAACGGCTTGATACCTTCTAAATTACTCAACTTATGATTGATTAACGTCTTTTTACGTCTGTTTTTTTAAAAAAAACGGCTTTTTTGGTCTATTTTTTTTTAAAAAAAACCTTTTTGATGCCTGTGTTAAGGTAATAAAGAATACTCAGTTGTAGTTGGGAAAATAAAAAATATGAAAAATAAATTAATTCTTTTGGGAATGGTATTGTTTGTCTCGGGTGCGAGTGCAATACCTGGATTGATAAATTTAAGAGACTTTAAACGTGGGTATAATCAAGATGCTCATCGTTTGAATGATAAACCACAAGAAGAGAGGGTTTTTTTCTTAAAAGAAACAAGAAGCGACAAACAAATGCTTGCAGAGGCTCAAGGATGGTCAGACGATGAAAAGATGGCTCAAGGCTATTTAACAGTTTATAACCACGTGACACATGTTGAAGAGCCTATCACAGATGCTGATTTGGAAGCTCGAGTTGCCTTTCTTGAAGACTTAATTGCAAATAAAATCGCTGAATGGAATATCACGGAAGAGGAATTTGCAGCTGACGATACTCATGTGAGGATTGCGTTAAGAGGATTGCCGTCGTAAAAATACAGACAAAGAGATTAAAAAATTTAAGAGGTTTGAACACATTCAGTTGGTTCAAACCTCTTTTTATTGCGATAACCCAATATTCATAATTGAGCACAGTTGTTGATAGCTGGATTCAAGGTCTTCCTTTAAAGGTTGCTTGATTTTGGCTTTGTAGATTGATAAAAGCATGCTTTTTTACAAAAAACAGCTCTTTTTTGTATTTGTTTTCATTAAAAATCCAGTCCTAACTCATTGTGGTATGTTTATTTTATGTAAACCTTGTTTTTAAAGAAGGATAAATTATGAATAAAGTATTATTTTTTGTTGTAACATTATTTTGCGCAGTAGCAGTACAAGCTCGGCTCCCTCAAGAGAAGAATGCACATGATTTTGGTATGCATTATCTAAATCTTGGTCAGATTGCAGATCAGAGTCCCGATGTGGTTCAAAAAATTGGTTTTTTAAATGACGTTAGAGAAGATGAACAACAACTTCTTACGGCGGTTGGCTATTCATTTGATGACAAAGATGCTAATCCCGGTTTGTGTGGTGAGGCGGGGGTTCCGTTGACGAATGATGATTTATTAAATCGAAGCGATTTTCTTAGAGAGGTGTTTAATCAAGCTCAATCTAGATGGGGAATTGTACTAGATTAATTGGTTTTTCCATTGCAAGCATTTTTTATTATTTAATAGGTTTGAATCAACTTAATGGGTCCAAACCTATTTTTATTATTGGGGAGCTTTTTTTAGGATTTTTATACTTATTGGCTAAAAACACACCTAGAGTTTTGTGGGTGGATTATAATAGATTAAACTTTTAAATCGGGTATTCTTAAAAAGACAGGTATCATTTGTCTTATTAAGAGTCCGCGGGGAAACTAATGAAAAGTTCAATTTTTATTATTATGACTGTTTTAAGTTGTATAACATATACTTCTGCCCTGACCTATCAAGAATTTCAGGATCAAGTTGAGCTAATAAAGGCGAACCAAGATAAAAAGTTAGCTTTACATTCATTATTTCAGTATCGCTCGGGCTTTATACGAGTAAGCACTTCTCATTTCACTGATGAACAAAAAATACAGCTAGGGATCGTTTCAAATTCAAAAGATGATGCTGCAGATGTACCGAAAATTGCTCTTACAGAAGAAGAGATAGTCATAAGAAAAGATTATCTTTCTGAGGTTATAAATGCTTTTGCAACAGAAAATGATTTGGAGGATTTTCTAGGACAACTTGACCAAGGACTTGCTGTTTTTAGTGTATAATCTTTTGTACAAAATTTTTTTTTAATTTTTCTTAGGTGAGGTCTACTCACTTTGTTAAAAGTCCAAATGTTTTCATATGGAAAATCTTTTTTGTATTTATTTTTAAAAAAACAATGCTTTTTTAATTAAAATGGCTTGGATTCTTTAAAAGTAAATTATCATGATACCTTAAATTTAACTTAAAAGTAATTTTATTATGATTTATTAAATTAATGAAGATTAATCATGAAAAAAATGTTGTTTATTTTTGTGGTAGCTTTTTTTGTATCATTTGCGGGCGCAAAATTGCCTAGCGGTGCTGTAGATTTTACTAGGTATTATCAGGATCTTGTTCTTATGGCTGATGAAGGTGACGTGGTTCATCGACTTGGTTTTTTAGCAGAAGCTAAAAACGATGTAGAAATGCTTTTAGCCGCAAGAGAATACACTGATGATGAACTTAAGGCTCGTCCAGAATTTTGCGATCTTAGGTATAGTAAAGCTCCATTTAATCCTTGGCAACTTGAAGCTAAAGCTCGCGCATTGAGAGAGATTATTGATAATTGCTCTCAAGAATGGAACCTTTCATTGTAATTATCCATTATTAATGGTTTTTAAAAAAGTAAGGTGTGATCAAAAATCGCACCTTACTTTTTTTATTGCGATAAACCAATATTCATAATTGAGCACAGTTGTTGATAGCAGGATTCAAGGTCTTCATTTATAACCGTGTGTCTAAAAAAACGTTCTTTTAATTCTCTATCAATTTCCGCGTCAAATAGTTTGAGTCTTCTTTCGAGTGCTGCATAATCGTGTGTGTAGCGATCTTTTAATCTTTCAACCAATAATTCTCGCGAGGGAACGGTTATCCATATGCATTCAAATTTTACTGATGGATATTGAGTTTTAATTTCTTGTGAAATAGTTCGTGCGCCTGGCCAATCGGTAATGATGATATACTGTTTTCCATTGTTAACATGTTGCAGAATATCGCTGGGCGAGCCGTACCATGATTGATCGTATACTGTTGTTTCTAAAAAAAAGCCCTGGTCTTTAAGATTTAAAAACTCTTGGTTGGTCACAAAAAAATAATCTACGGCGTGTGTTTCTCCGGGACGAGCAGGACGTGTTGTGTACGTTACTGCACGTTTTATATCGGTATGCCGACTAATAATTAAATTAGTGAGGGTTGTTTTTCCAGCACCTGTTGGAGCTGCGATAATAAATAAACTCCCAGAAGATTGCACGTTGTTCACAATAATTTTCTCATGAGTATGTTGTACCGTATGCGGTTAGTATTGCCTAAAAAAAAATCTCCGGGAAGTTCTTTTTTGCAATGACAATTGCGTTTAACCATTTACTCACCACACAAGCCCTGAGTAACTTATTCGGTAAGATTTGCAAAAAGTGTTGAGCAAGGGTCTGTGGTGAAACGATTTAACGCACGGAACTTTATTTTTTATGGAATAGCTTTTTTTTGCATGAGTTGTTTTTTTGGCAGTGATGCTTCTGTAGTTATTTCTTCTGCCGATGATGTTGCTTCTGTTGTTGCTCAAGCTGCTACAGCGCCACTTGGTTCTGCAGATGATGCAACCGCAAAATCAAAAATAGATTCACTAGGAAAACTTTCCGACGAAACGCCATTACTCAATGGAAACGAGATTAGATTTAATGCAACTATGCCCATTACGGGAAGTATGTCATTAGTCGGTGATGATTATGCAAAAGGAATTAATCTTGTTTTTGATAAACTAAATAGAAGCGGCGGCCTTAATAAAAAGTATTTAATTAAATACTTTGTGAGCGACGATCGATATCAGTCGACTACCGCAAAAGAAAACATTCAAAAAGCGGCAAAAGAATCACCCATTTTTGTGGGTAATTTTGGCTCTCATGCGCTTTCAACCGCTCAAGAATTGTTAGAAAAAAAACATGTTGCAATGGTTTTTCCAACGGTTGGTGATGCTCAGATGCGTAAAAATAAATATTCAAATACCGTCTTTTTTCGACCGTCGATGGAAAGAGAAATTCGCGCTCTTTTGAATTACGCGATTAATAATCAACATCGCAAAAAAATAGCGCTTTTTTTTGAAGAAAATCAGTGGGGTAAAGCCGGCGCTGCTATCGCAGAAGAACTGTTAAAAAAATTAGGTATTTCTGTGTGCGCAAAAGCGAGTTACCCAACAAATACAATTGCGGTAACCGCTGCCTCTGTTGAAATTATTAAAAGCAAACCAGATGCTGTGTTGTGTATTTCCACGTATCGTCCAACCTATAATTTTATTCAGCTTGTTTTGAATGAAGGATTTCAACATTGCTTGTTTTTGGGTTTAGGGCCAGCAACGCCCATGCAACAGCTGCTCAAAAAATCACGCGGTGTTACGATCGCGACCTCATCGGTTGTTCCAAGTCCCTCAAAAAGCAAATTAGCTATTGTTGAAGCTTATCGAAAAGATATGGCAAAATTTTTGCCGTTACGAGAATTATCACAATATTCGCTTGAAGGATATGTGGTAGGGTCTTTGGTTGTTTCGGCGTTAAAAAAGCTTAAGCCTCCGTACCAGCTTGGAAAGCTCATGCAGTTTTTTGAAAAATTAACCAAAAAAGATTTTGGTGGTCTGAAGATACACTTTAATCCTGAAACCCGGGAGTTATCGTCAACCGTTTGGATTAATACGGGGAATGCAGCTGAAGACTGGAATTCTTCTTTTAGTGAGTTGTAAAAAATTATGGCAAATGTTGAATCAAATAAATCATTTTTCGATTGGCTAATGCGTAGTAATACGCCAAAAATAGCAACGCTTTGTATTGTTCCGCTCTCGATTATTCTGCTGTTTGTTTATTCGTTGTCTTCGTTTAATACCACAGATCAATCACCAGAATTTTCGATTATTGATGTTCAAAAACAAAAAGAATTTGGTGCATTTACAGTAAAAGTTAAAACGGGATTATACATTAAGAATTTTACAAAATTTGATGTGCTCAATAATCAATTTATTTTTGATGCGTTGCTTTGGTTTGAGTTTTATCCAAATGAAATAATGCTAGAAAACATCAGTAAATTTACGGTTGATAATGGCAAAGTAATTAACAAATCGGCTCCGGATCTTAAAGTTGTGGGAGATGTTGTTTTGGCCTCCTATGATATTCGTATCGACTGCAAAGCTAATTTAGATTTTGTAAAATTCCCCTTTGAAGATCATAAACTTTCGATTGTTATTACCAACAATGCGGTAACACCCTATGAAATGTTTTTTATTGTTGATAACACTACATTCAACACAGCGCCAGACCTGAACATCTCGAACTGGAACATAAAAAGTTTAAATACTGACTCTGGGTACTTTCAACCGGGACTTGATACCAAGCAAGCGGATAAAGCATCAGCGTATCCTAAAGCTATTTTTACGATGAATGTCCAAAAAACCGGTATTCGTAAAGTATTAGTTATTTTCTTACCTATTTTCTTGGTTATGATTTTGTCGTTGTTTTCTTTCTTAATGGCTTTAGCAAATTATGTTGGGCGAGCAACGTTGGCAACGGCTGGCGTAACTGCAGAACTTGGGTATCGATTTGTTTTGGACAAAATGATTCCAGATGTGAGTTATTTTACGATTGCCGATAGTTTATATTTGGTTTTGTTGGTTGCAAGTTTTCTTGTTTTTGTGGCGCAAACGTTTATTGGACGGTATTGCACAACAGTTGTTGATAAGCTACCCGAAGATAAACGTGGTGAAGGGATTGTATTTGCCGAAAAAATTAATGGCTTTACGTTTTATATCATCGCCATACTGGTTCTTGGGTTGACTTTTTATCTGATGTTGAGGTAGTTCATGGCAAAACAAAAAAATTCAGTACTCCTGATTTCTGGAATAAGCGTTTTAGGCTTGTTTCTGCTGTTAACTATTATTGCGTTAGTTGCCCCTGAAGCATCATCTCCCGATCTTTTCTCAACACTTCCAGCGTTGATAGAGTTTACAAAAAATATGCCAGAATCTCCCACTCGAGATAATAAAAGTATTGTAAAACCAGAGTTTGAGACTTTTTATACCGCGAACCAGGTTGGATTTTTGAATAGAACATTTGGAAATCTTTTGCGTCTTATGGGGATCGGTTCCCAGCTTTTGTGGTCCTCAAGAACGTTTAGCGATGTTTTAAAAAGTTTAATTGAGCAGCGTGAAAAAAAAGAATACAAAGATAATCCACTTGTTCATCTTAAAACACCTAAAAATGCACGCTTTGTTATCGTTGGTGATTTGCAGGGAGCGCTTCATTCGTTGGTACGTTCTCTTGTGGAATGGAGAAAAATGGAAGTGATTGATGATCAGTTAAAATTAAAAAACGAAACAGATTTTATTATTTTTCTTGGCGATGCAGTTAGCCGTTCGGCCTACAGTATGGAAACAATGATGATTTTGATGCGTTTGATCCAAAAAAATCCAGATCAGGCTTTTTATATTCGGGGGAATCACGAAAACGATAAATATTGGCAAAGTTATGGATTGAAGCGTCAGCTTGAAATGCTTGCAGAAAATGTCCAAGAATCAGACGAAAAGTTTCCTCTAGAAAAATATGTACAACGTTTTTTTAATACCTTACCGGTTGCCTTATTTTGCGATATTCCCACAGAGCGGGGAAAAGAATTTATTCGCTTCTCGCACGAAGGAGGTGGTGAAACGACAATTCAAAAGATAGAAACGAATACCTTTGCTTCGATTTTGAAAAAAGAACCATCAGATCTTATTTCGATTTCATCTCTCAAAGGCTTGTCCGCCGGAGATGAAACCATAGAAACAAAAGCCATAATTCGCTCAGAGGTTAAACGGAAATCATTTCAATCTATGGATGGCTTGCGTCAGCTCGATCCAGAAGATGGAACACCATCTTGGACGGTTTTTTCTGCGCCAACAACAATTTACCAAGAAGGTGTATCTTTTTTTAATGATGCATTTGCTGTTCTTAAAACAGCAGAAGATCTTGAAGAGTGGAAAATAACAGTTTATTTCCAGGATGTAAGAAAGCTAGAAGGATACAAATCTCGTTCGGTAGAACTTATTTCGGGCGAAGAAATAAAAGAATAATAAAAAGACTTTTTTTATTGAAAATTAATTTTATTTGTGGAAGTATCACACTCGGTTGAACATTTTTTTGTGAGAAATACTATGAACGTTCGTTTTTCAAAAGTATTTGTACTGCTTGTTATGGTTACTTTTTTACGGGTTGTCTCTGCGGATATTTATACCATTGGAGTAAAAATAGCAGGTCAACCAATTTTTGGTGCCGGCCTATTGGATTTGACAGAAGATGAAGCTCTTGTTCCTGTGGGGAAAACATATATTTCTGTGGTACAACAAATAACCTCTTTTTCTGCAGGTGAACCAATAGTAGTTTCAACCGCAGGAAGTGAATGTAAAAAACTTTTTAATATTAATGATGAATGGTCGATTGCGCTTCCGTATGATTTTTTGATAACCGAAGATCTTGAACGAGTTGTCCGTAGTTTTAATGATGAAATGTCGTGTAAAGATTTTATCGAGACCCTTAAAGCATTATTTATAGCCGTTTTTGGGATAGAAACGCAGCTCAAATTTGATGAAGACTTTTGTCGTGAAATTCAATTTTTGTTTTCTCATGATCAAGGTGCTTGTGAGTGCTGCTCAACTGAAGTTATTAGTCGCCCGACAGTTCTTTCGATGAGAAGAGTTGCTTCTGCTGAATTGGCCGGACTTGTAGGACCGTCTCCCGAGCCACTCCTGTCTTCAACACCATTAGCGCAAGATTCGACCCAAGAGCCGCACGAGGGTGGAGGGTTACTATTTCTACGCCACTTGCGATCTGCAAGTGAATCAGGTCCGATCTCTTCAAAATAATAATATTGATCTTGTTGGGCTCTTTTTCGCGTGGTATAGTTTATTCTGGTCGGTTTTTTAGAGACATTTTTATAGGATAGTCATATGGATTTGGCGCAATTATTTAAAACAAATTTTCCAGAGTGGTATCAGCAAGTTATTTTCGATTCTGAACTTGTTGATCAAAGCCCGACCCGTGGATCATTTGTTATCCGTCCCTATGGGTATGCGCTGTGGGAAGCTATTCAAAAAGATCTTGATGCCAGAATCA
Organism: Candidatus Dependentiae bacterium; assembly: GCA_016871815.1. Taxonomy (NCBI): domain Bacteria; species Candidatus Babelota bacterium. The sequence goes on along the minus strand of VHBT01000018.1, from coordinate 5,458 downwards.
AAAAACATTCTGTTAAAAATGCTTATTTCCCTTTGTTTATCCCTGAGTCTTTTTTAAAAAAAGAAGCTGATCATATCGAAGGTTTTTCTCCAGAACTTGCTGTTGTTACGCATGCTGGGGGTAAAGAACTTGAAGAGAGTTATGTTGTTCGCCCAACCTCTGAAACAATTATTTATCACATGTTTGAACGCTGGATAAAATCATGGCGTGATTTGCCGCTCAATATCAATCAATGGGCAAACGTTGTTCGCTGGGAAATGCGTCCACGAGCATTTTTACGAACAACAGAATTTTTGTGGCAAGAAGGTCATACAGCTCATGCAACGCGTGAGGAAGCGCTAAAGATGGTTCATGCGATGCTCAATGAATACAAAGAGCTTGCAGAAAACTTACTTGCAATCCCGGTGGTTGTTGGCGAAAAAACAGCACATGAACGTTTTGCTGGTGGCGAAATTACCACAACCATTGAAGGATTGATGGGTGATGGTAAGGCTTTGCAGATGGGAACATCACATTTGTTACAACAATCATTTCCTGCATCTTTTGGCGTAAAATTTCAAGCGGAAGATGGCACCAATAAAACACCATGGTGTACTAGCTGGGGCGCTACAACTCGATTGATTGGTGCTTTGGTTATGACGCATGGTGATGAAAAAGGTCTTGCGCTGCCACCACGAGTAGCTTCTGTTCAGGTCGTGATTATTCCAATCGGCGCTAAAGACGATCTTATTCAAGCTAAGGCAAAAGCGCATGAACTTGCAGCCCAATTAACAGCCGCAGGGGTTCGTGTGTTTGTCGATGAATCTGAAGGTCGTCCAGGTGCAAAATATTATCATTGGGAAATGCGTGGCGTTCCGCTTCGTCTAGAACTCGGGATGCGAGACATTGCAGCTGGAACGTGTATTGCAGCTCCGCGTGTCATTGTTGATGGAGGACTTGCAAAAGAAGTGATTTCTCTTGATGGAGTTGTTTCTCGCGTAGTTCAGATGCTAGAACAAATTCAACAAACGATGTTTAATCGTGCATTGAATCGTCGTAATACTTCTTGGCACCAGGTTGCAACATATCAAGATATTGTTGAGCAAGTTTTAGTAAAACCTGGTTTTTTCCAAACCGGATGGTGCGAAAAAACATCGTGTGAGCTTGAACTTAAGGCAATTCAATGTTCTATTCGTTGTATTATTCCTGAACAAAAAGCAGAAACATGCTTTTTCTGTCGCGAAAAATCTGTGCGTGAAGTGTTGATTGCAAAATCGTATTAAAATAATGGGAGAACCGTATCGTGAATATGAATCAATATGTAACTCGTTTTAGAACATATTTGATTACCGAACGACGTTTTTCTCATAACACAGTTTCTGCGTATATTGCTGACGTTGAACAATTTCTACACTTTTTTGAAGAGCACGAATTGTCTTTGGAAAAATACACCAAAGACGACGTGCTCAGCTTTCTTTCGTTTCTTAAGTTAAAAAAACTTGCTGCGGCCAGTTTGTGCCGTAAAGTTGTTGTTCTTAAATTATTTGGTTCATACATTGAAGATTGCTTTAAAATCAAAAATATTATGGCTCAGATTTCTACCCCTAAGCTCGAGCAATTGTTGCCAACGTATTTAACTGAAGCCGAAGTTGAACAATTGCTCGTGTACATTCAAACAAATATTCAGAGTGACAAAGGTTTTAGAAATTATTTGATTATTATTTTATTGTATTCAGCCGGGCTGAGAGTTTCTGAATTACTTTCATTAAAGCCGACATCGTTTCGATTTGACACCGGATTTGTTGAAGTTATTGGTAAGCGTGGAACGCAACGTGCCGTTCCGCTACCAGCGCAAGTGCTTGATGCTGTGCAACAATTTGTTGGAACACATGAAAAAAATGAATGGTTGTTTACTACAAATGAATCTACGCAAAAGCCTCTGACTCGGCAGCAGTGCTGGAATATTGTCAAAGATGCTGTACTTAAATCTGGCATAACTAAACAAATTTCTCCGCATAGTTTGCGTCATTCGTTAGCAACACACTTTTTGGGGCGTGGGATGGATGTGCGAAGCTTGCAAGTTTTTTTGGGACATCAGTCTGTTGATACGGTTGAAGTGTATACCCATGTTGATCGGACAGGATTGCGTTCGGTGTATGAAAAAAGTCATCCTCGAAAATAATTTTTTTTCTTTTTTAACAGCTTTTTGCTACTGCTGATTTTCTAAAAACAGGTTAAACTAAATAAAGTTTAATAATTATTAGTGCCGTAGTTGGATAGACTTTTTATGATCTACTCATTTTCTTTGGAGCGAGATGCGCTCTTGACTCATTTAAGCGCAATGCAACCAATTTGTTCTAAGCGATCACCACTTGATGTTACTGAATCAATTTTGTTTCAAGTGAGTTATCGTGAATTAATTCTTAAAGCTACTGATTTAGAAATTAGCTTACAATCGAGTCTTCCAATAGAAAGCTCCTTGTCAGAAGTTCGATCTTTTTTGATTTCTGGTCGAAGAATTTATGAGATTGTTCGCGAGTTAAGCGGAATGCTTGAGTTTTCATTTATTGATGCGGGCATTCAATTAACCGCGGGAGAAGGAGTAGCGTTTACGCTTGCAGTTCGAGATGCACAGGATTTTCCAGCGTTCCCTGAACGTATCGAAAACTTAATGCATTGCGAAAGTCCATTTTTACTCAGCTTACTTGATAAAGTTGGCATCGTTGTTCCTCAAAATAATGCAACAAAGGCGCTTAATGGTATGTTGTTAGAAGCAGGACCACAGGGCGTTGCATTTGTTGGTACCGATGGTCATTCTTTGGCATACGTTGAAACCGCTCAATATTCGTTGGCGGAACAAACACAATGGTTAATCCCTCGCCGAGCATTACTTGAAGTTAAAAAATTGCTTGAACAAACGACTGATGTTGTTTTTATCGGAACTTGTGCAGGACAATTAGTTTTCTCGGGAACTCATTTTAATTTCTTTACTCGCTTGCTGAATGATCCATTTCCTACGTACAAACCAATTTTATCGACCAATAATTTTACCCAAGTTCAAATTTCACGCGAAAGCTTAATCAAGGCTCTTAGACGCGCAGGAGCGCTTTTGGCTGGTCAGTTTATTGCATCACAATTTTCTTTTTCTGTGCATGGTTGTGAAATATCTTTGGAGAACAAAGATATTGGTTCTTTGCGACAATTAATTTCTTGCGAAATTCCCTCTGAGTTTATCTTGGATACCGCATTTTATTCTCCCTATTTGCTGTCAGGTTTACTCGCAATTACCGATGATGTTGTAAGTTGCTTTGTAAAAGATAAACGCTCTGCATTAATTGTTCGATCAAAACAACAAAACTATGAATACACCTATGTGGTAATGCCTGTATCTCGCGAAGGTAGATAGAAGCGATGCTGCGCATATCTTCACTTGCATGCACGGGACTTCGAAACTTTTCTGGCACAATAAAAAAAGAGTTTGATGCAACAGCTCAATTTGTTGTGCTTCATGGACCAAATGGTGCAGGAAAAACATCGTTATTGGAAGCGGTATTTTATGCATGCTACTTAAAGTCATTTCGAACGTCACATAGTGCAGACTTGATTTCATTTGGCGGCAATCATTTCTTTATCGAAATTACCGGAACAGATACACAGACAGATGAATCACACACTATTTCTGTTGGGTGTGATGGTGAAAAAAAAGTAATTAAGTTTGATGGAAAAAATGTTAAAGCCCATAAAGATTTACTCGAAAAATATCGCGTGCTTGGACTGACCGAAAGCGATTTGGATTTAATTTCAGGCGCACCTTTGCAGCGCCGAACGTTCTTGAATCATGCTCAGATGTTATTTGACGTGCACTTTGTTGAACGAATGCGCGTTTATCGGCGATCGATTAATCAACGAAATGCGTTACTTTTTTCATTAAAAGGAAGCTTTTTACCTCTTTCTGTTCAAAATGCTCATCAGTTGAATGTTTGGACAAAAAACGTCTGGGAACAAGGGCGCGATGAAATATATCGATTTAAAGAGATGCTTTTTTTGCTTGAACAAAAAGTAAATGAATTATTGCAGCGACATTGTCCTTCGGAGCATTTAAAAATTACTTTAAATTATGAACCTGAATTTTTTAGAGAAGATGAAACGTTCAATGAATTTTGGGATCGGTATGTGCAAACGCTGTTGGCTGAAGAAATTAGACAAGGGCGTGGATTGTGGGGACTTGCGCTGGACGATATTTCAATTTCGTTTGTTGACAAGCTGATGCGTCGTTTTGCATCACGCGGTCAACAGAAATTGGTGATTTTACTTCTTAAGGTTGCGCAGTTGTATTTGCTTGGGCCAGAGACGGCTATTTTTATAGTCGATGACTTTATGACAGATTTTGACGCGCGAAGAATTCATCAGGTGCTGCAGATTCTTCGAGAGACAAAGACCCAAATTATTATGACCACACCGTTGCAGTTTTTTGTTCCTGCCGATTTTGCCGGCGTTGTGCAACTCATTGAGATTGATGAAAAGAGATAGCGTGCAATTGGTTTTGTGACTATTTTTACCTTGATAAAAAAAGAGAGTGGGGGTAGTCTGAAACGAGGTTGAGTTCTGTATTTTTTACATGCTCTTCCTTTTCTCCTTAAATTCCCCGGGCTTTGGCTTTGGGGAATTTTTTCTTTTTAAATTTCCCGCATATAATTATTTATTGTTCATATGAAAAATAAGATAAACGATGCGTATAAAAGATTGATTTCGATTAGCTTCTTATAAAAAAGTCCTTTTAAATAAAAGAATATATAATTTGACATAACTGCGATTATCAGCCGCGGTGTAATTATTTTTCCAGCCCTTATCTTTACAATCTTCTCCAGTTCTAAGCTTTTTTATAAATTCAAAATAATGTCTGCGATCAACGCTGCAGGAATTTCTGTCGCGTTCAATTCATGCCAATAAAACGTTGTATTTCCATCAATTTCATCTGTTCGCTTAACTCGAATTAATAACGTCCCTCTGCCGTTTAGTCGACATAATTTAAAAAAACGATTTGTTATATGATTTGAGCCATAAATAGTTTCTAAATTCCCCTGATTTTTTAAAATTATCATCTGTGCAAATCGATCCTTTACAAAATCAATAGAAACAAACGAACCAAAATGAAAACAGCCAAGACAACCCGCAATACTTAAAATAAATAATGAATACATTTTAATCATTTATATTCCTTACTCCTCTCTTTTGAGTGTTTAACATAAAAAACGCATTATCGGACCGACTGTAAAAAATTTAATTGAATAGACACATGCCACAAATGCCGATAGCTATCGCATCTGTCACATCATTTCGTAATGATTCGGCATAATTTTGTAACTGAGGAAACATGCGCAACAGCATCAAAGCAACATCCTCTTTTTGAGCACTTCCCGAGCCCACAATCGCCTGCTTCACTTCTCGCGGTGCAAATTCTGCAATTTCAAGCGAATGC
>VHBT01000017.1 GCA_016871815.1 Candidatus Dependentiae bacterium | reverse complement strand
TATTTTGTTAAATTACGTGATTATGCAAGAATTATGTCAGCAATAACTTTGTTTGCAAAGTCTTCAAGTGCTTTAGCAAATAAATCTCTTACTAATTCAAACCCTCTGTCGGTAGCCATAAGATTTACAACAAATTTTGGCAACTGATTTCTTGCAGCTAAGATGAAGAGCAAGTCATTAGCAACTTTTTCTGAACCAATACCGATTGCTGCAAATTTTGCAGCTTGAATATCTCCGGTGATGACCCCTTTTTCGCCACAGGTGGTAACAAGGCGAACCATTGGGGTTTTTAAGAATTCTGTGATTTCAAGTTCAGCAGGCAACCATAATTGTTTGCGAGAGAGAGCCTTGAAGAAGATTGGAGCAAGCTTAAATTCTTTAGCTTTAAACGTTTCTTTTTCAGCAAACCAAGCTCTAATATTTGCAAAGGTTACTTGATCAGCGTCGCCGCCGCGTAGGTTTTTTGCAATATCGGTTATTGTTGGTGTGCTTTTTTTTAATTCATATTCTTTTACAACAACCATTTCACTTGCGATAAACTCTACGATTTCGTTAGCGGTCGCATCGGTTGTTTTTTCATATTTGGTGTCGATCATGTATTTTGCAACGATGTACAAGTAGTCAGATAAAAAGCGGAGTAAGCTGTTTTTTTTGTTTTTCCATGTCGCTTCGTCATGTTCTGAAAGAGTAGGCAATTCAAATATCTTATAAGTAACTGTAGCATACGTTTTTTTGAGTGCGTTATGAGCTACAAAAAGTAATGTCGAACGTTGAAGTGTTCTTTTCCATGCGGCATCAATTGTTGGAAGGGTGAAGCGAGGTTTTTTTTCTGATGATGGAGTTGTTTCGATTGCAGGAGCTGGAGTTGTTGTATCTACTGTGAGCTGAGCATCTGCATCAACTGGAACTTGGCTTAAAGATTCAGCAGCAACTACAACTGTAGCGGTTTCGTCTGAAGTTGTTTCTGCCATGATAACCGGAACTTGTGCACTTACGAGCAAAAGTAATAACAACATATTTTTCTTGATCATAGAAAATTCCTTTTTTTAGATCTTTTTAATAAAACAAAACTGTTTTTTGCGATTTTAATGATAAAAATACCATATCATGTTTTAGCGGGGCTGGAAATTGTTTTTTTGCTTCCAAAAAGTTTTCTTAAAATCAGTTTTTTGCGGATTTGATGTTTCAAGCTGAAACAATATGCCCAAATTACTCAATTTATTGAGAGAATCATTATTCAATTTCATTTTTTGTGCCAATTTTACGGCAAAAAATTTACCATCTTCGGGATATTGTAAGATAATTTCGGTATTTCCTGGGGTTAGTTCGTCATTGATAGCAAGGCAGTGAAATTCGCTTACGGGCTCGGGAAGGGTAATGGTTATTTTTGATACAAAGTCTGGATGTTCCAGGTATGTTTGGGCGGGAAAAATGGTTTCGGCCTTAATTTTACGTAGTTCTGGATTGGTTCCATCTATTTCGCCTTTGATCACAAAACTGGTTTTGCCTTCTGAGAAATAAGACTCACAGAGCGCAAATGTTTTTGGAAAGATGATTAGTTCAGCTTTTCCTGAGGCGTCTTCGATTTCACAAAAAGCCATACGTTCCATTTTTTTGGTCATGATTACTTTTGAGCTGAGTACTAGTGCAATTACCGTGACGTTGTCAGTACGGTTTTCAAATGCTGGATCGCCAATAAATCTAACTTGCAGAGCGCTTGCCAGTTGTTTGTATTCATTTAACGGGTGATCACTTAAATAAACACCAATACTCTGTTTTTCTCTGTCGAGTCGTTCGCGTGATGGCCAGTCGGGAATTGCGCTAAAAACGTGTTCAATCGATTCTGTTCCTGACGATTTTTGTTCTGCAATCGCGCCGAAAAGAGTCATTTGGCCAGTTTTTACGCTTTCTTGGTGGTCGTGAGCTTTTCGCATAATTACATCAAGATCATGCATTTTTTGAGCCCTATTCCCGGGTAAGCAGTCGAGCGCACCCGCGGTGATAAGGCTTTCGATCACTCGTTTATTTGATGTTCGCAGGTCAACTCTGCTGCAAAAATCGGGCAAACTAGAAAATGGCCGTTTTTCTCGCTCTTCAATAATGTTGTGCAAAGATGCTTCACCAACGTTTTTAATTCCTTTAAGTCCAAACAAGACACCTTCTATGGTTGGGGTAAAATCGATGTATGAGGTGTTGATGTTTGGAGGTAGAACGGTAACGCCAAATTCTTTAGTTCGTTGCAGGTAGAGAGAAAATTGATCAGGATTTCCCACCTCAAAAGAGAGAAGAGCAGCCATGAATTCTGTAGGATAATGTGTTTTGAGGTACGCGGTATGATATGCGATGAGCGCATACGCCGTTGAGTGCGATTTATTAAAACCGTATCCTGCAAAATATGCCATTAACTCAAACAAATCTTCTGCTTTTTTGGTATCAAATCCAAGGGTTGAAGCGCCGCCTAAAAAGATACTTTTTTGTTTAGCCATCTCTTCAGGTTTCTTTTTTCCCATCGCTCGGCGGAGCAAATCTGCACCCCCAAGTGTGTAGTTTCCGATGGCAACGGCGATCTTTTGGACTTGTTCTTGATAGACAATAACCCCGTAGGTTTCTGACAAAATTGGTTCAAGTTCTTTAAACGCGTAGGTTGTTTCCACCTTGCCGTGACGTCGGTTAATAAAGTCGTCCACCATCCCAGAGCTCAGTGGTCCTGGACGATACAGTGCGTTAACGGCAATTAAATCTTCAAATTTTTCGGGTTTAAGTCGCCTGATAACATCGGTTACGCCATCTCCTTCAAACTGGAAAACACCACTGCACTTTCCTTCGCCAAGAAGTTTGAAAACTGCTGGATCATCAAGAGCGAGAGAATCAAGATCGATTTCGATGCCATGGTTTTTTTTAATCCATCCAATTGCAAAATCAACAACCGATAGGTTTTTAAGACCCAGAAAGTCCATCTTGAGAAAGCCAAGTGTTTCTAGCTCGGTCATCGCGTATTGAGTTACTAAATCTGTTGTTTTTGCCGGTACGTACATCGGAATAATCGTACGGAGTGGTTTTGGTGTAATAACAACACCAGCAGCGTGTTTTGATGCGTGCCTGGTGAGTCCTTCAAGTCTGAATGAAATATCAAATAATTTTTGAAGTTGAGGGTTGTTTTCAACGAGCGCTTTGAGTTTTGGCTCTTGTTCGAGCGCTTCCTTGAGTGTTATTTTAAGTTGGTTTGGAATAAGTTCTGTGAGATGATTTGCATCAGCAAACGGGATTTCCATTACTCGGGCGACGTCTTTGAGTACTCCTTTTGCCATCATTGTTCCGAATGTGATGATTTGGCATACGCAGTCGTGACCATATTTTTGGCGAACGTATTCGATAACTTCTTCTCGTCGGTTGATACAAAAGTCGATATCGATATCAGGCATGCTGATTCGTTCTGGGTTTAAAAAACGCTCGAAAAGTAAATTATATTTTATTGGATCAACGTTAGTAATTTTAAGTGCCCAGGAAACTAACGATCCTGCAGCAGATCCACGACCAGGGCCGATAGGAATTTTATGTTCTTTTCCCCAGCGAATAAAGTCTGACACAACTAAGAAGTACCCAACAAATCCCATTCTGCAAATAAGATCAATTTCAAGCTCTAGGCGGGCTTGGTAAGCCTCGAGTTGGTCGAGTGGAATCAGTTTTTTTGAAACAATTTCTTCAAGTCCTTCGCGGCTGAGTCGTGCAAAATGTTGATTGTCTGTTTCGCCAGTTTCAATTTTATAGACAGGGAATTGTAGCTTTCCAAAGGTGAATTTAAAGTTGCATCGATCGGCAAACTTTCCGCTATTCCATACGACTTCTGGATTGTCTGGAAATGCGGCAAGCATTTCTTCGTTGGTTTTTAAATGTCCTTGAAAGTCACCAAATGAATATCGATCTGGATTTGAAATAACATCTTTTGTTTGAATGGATAACATGATTTCATGAGCTTGCTTGTCTTCACACGACAGATAGTGAGCATCTCCCGTCGCAACACAATCAATTCCATATTCTTTGCCGTATTTAAAAAGCAGCTCGTTGGTAATTTTTTGTTTCTCATCAAACGGTGCCATGACTTCAAAAAAGAAATTGTCTGGTCCAAAAACATCTAAAAACCATTCAATTTTTTCACGTGCTTCTTGAATGTTTCCTTCTCGCAAGAGAGTTGGAATCTGTCCACCAAGACATCCGCCACTGGCGATTAATCCAGCGGAGTGTTTTTTTAAAATTGCCTGGTCGATTCTTGGTTTAAAATAAAATCCTTCAAGGTATGAATAGGTCATCAATTCACATAAATTCTCATATCCTTGTTCGTCTTTGACCAAAAGCACCATGTGGTAGTATTTATTGCGTGCATCTTTTATTTTCACATCGTCAGTAAAATACATTTCAACGCCAAGGATTGGCTTGATTCCGGCTTTTTCTGCTTCTTGGAAAAATTTTACAGCTCCAAAACAGTTTCCATGGTCGGTGATGGCAATAGCTTTGGCATTTTGTTTTTTTGCAAAAGCGATCGCATCTTTGATGCGTAAAGCTCCATCCAGCAAAGAAAACTCTGTGTGAAGGTGTAAATGACTAAAATGAAGGTCTGACATTGATACAATTCATGAAAAAAGGGAAGACTCGTGACACATCACGAATCTTCCCACGGTGATTTTATTAAACCTGTCTAAGAGCCGCTTCTTTTTTGGAAGTGTGTTCTGCAATTGTAACAATAAATTGATCAGTAATTTTTTGTACAATATCGCTTAAGCGCTTGCTGAAGTCTTCAGAAATGACTTTTTTCTTTTCAGCTTCTTTCACAGCATCCATATGGTCTCGGCGAACGTTTCTGATTTGAACGCGAGCTTCTTCTGCTTTCTTGTTGAGCAATTTAACCAATTCGTCGCGTCGCTCCGAACTCATCAGTGGAAGTTGCAAACGAATAAGGTTTCCATCATTTAATGGTGTAAGCCCAAGATCCGAAAGTTGAATTGCTTTTTCGATAGCTCCTAATGTTCCTTTATCCCATGGTTGGATGGTCAAAAGACGAGCATCTGGCGCTGCGATTGTTGCAAGATCTCGAATCGGCATAATTTGTTCGTAACATTCAACCTTAACACCATCAAGCATCTCGGTGGATGCTCGTCCGGTACGGATTGTTGCAAGGTCACGTTCATAGTGCTTGATGCACGCATCCATGTTGATTTTGAGTGATTCTTCAATTTTTTTTGTATCGCCTTCCGTAAAAGCAGGAATAATCATCGTTGGGTTCCTTTTTTAACGGCCAATAGCAAATCGAGTGAACTTGGTAACAACCAATTTTGAGCCCACTTCTTTGCTGATTGCTTCAATGTGTTGTTGAATCGAGATTTTATCGTTTTTGATGAATTTTTGGTTGAGCAAGCAAACATCTTCAAGGTATTTTGCCAATTTACCGTCAACAATTTTTTCGATAATTTGTTCTGATTTTCCAGATGCTTTCAATTGTTCAACCGCAATTTCGCGTTCTTTTGCCAAAAGAGCTGGGTCAAGACTTGTTTTATCAAGAGCGACTGGGTTGGTTACTGCTGCATGCATGCAAATATCTCTTACCAATTGAAGGGCGGTGTTTTTTGCGTCTCCTGAAAGTTCTTTTTCACTTTCGACAGATGCAATTACCCCGATAGAGTTGTCTGGGTGGATATATGAGTTAACAAAACCATTTTTGGTTGAATTGCATACCGCAAAACGGTTGATTTTGATGCTTTCAGCGATTTTAGCGATAAGGCCTTCAAGAACAACTTTTACGCTCAAATTTGAATTTGCCAAAGGCTGTTCAAGGAGTTCTTCTGGTGAAAAGTCTTTTGCTGCAGTAACAACAGTTTGCGCAACGTTTGTTGCAAATTGCTTCATGTCAGTTGTGTTTGCAGAAAAATCTGTTTCACAGCTCATTTGAACAAGGCAAGCAGCTGTGTGGTCTGGGCTAATAAATGAAGCAACAGAACCACAGTTTGTTGCGTTGTCAGCACGTTTAGCTGCAACCGCGATACCTTTTTTTCTTAGAATTTCGATTGCTTTTTCGATGTCATTATTAGCTTCGGTAAGTGCTTTTTTGCAATCCATCATGCCGATGCCGGTTTTTTCACGTAATTCTTTTAATAAATCAAGACTCATGGAATGTTATCCTTTGTTTTGTGTTTAAATTTTCCAACGGGGATCATTTTTTTATTGTACAGACAAGATGGGTATCTGTCACGAGCAAAAAAGCACGAAGGGGTTGTCTTCTAGAAAGATTTTGTTTAATAAAAAAGCCCCTGGTTTTACAGGGGCTTGCATGCAATTTGTTTGAAAATTACTCAAAGCGGCGTTTTTTTGAAGCTCTTTCTTCTTTTTGGAGCCGCAAGTCTTCTTCTCTCAGTTTTCGTTTGCGCTCTTTGAGTTCTTCGCGTTCAGCTGCTTTTTTTCGACGCATTTCTGCTCTGCGCTCTTCACGTTCTTCTTCTTTTTGAAGTCTTTCATCAAGAGCTTTTTGTCGTTTTTCTGCTCTGCGTTGACGAATTTCTTCTGCTCGCAGCCTGTCTTCTTCTATTTCGGCTTGCGAGCGAGGATCTCTGCTGTTTGCGATGGCAAGACCGGTCATAAGTCCGGTTGTTCCTGCGATAAATGCAGCAGAATCGTCACGATAGTATGGTCCCCAGTATGGACCAACGTTGTATGAGACGCCAAATGATGGGCCATAACAATAACGACCAGCGTGTGCTTTGGGTGATGCAAGAAAGCCAATTATAAGAAGAGGGAGAATTGTTTTTTTCATGGGACACTCTTTCAGTAAAAGATTTTAATCTTTGGTGATGTGTCTAGTTACAGCCTGTCATATTTGAGCGTTTTTTATCAATAGATTGTGATTTGTTTCGTGGTTTTCAGGACGAAAAAAAGTTTTTTTGTGAAATTTTGGGAGACGAGGTCGAGAGATATTGCGACCTGAGCTTTACAAAATTTGTGAGTTTTTTACACTAAACTCCAGGCACGCGTATCGTGCACAGTCGATTTTATGTATTTTTGCAGTGGAGCAATATCATGCCAGTACCAAAACGTAAGCATTCTCGTTCTCGTAGAGATTTAAAACACGCGAATAAAGGCTTGGATTTTACCCAAGTTGCGTATTGTCAAACAACCCAAGAACCATGTGCGCCGCATGCGGTTTGTTTAACATCTGGGTATTATAAAGGTGTTAAAGTGTTGAGAACAAAAGCTGATCGCGCTATTGAACGAGCACAAAGAGCTAAAGATATTCAAGAGCGAAGATCATTGCGTCAAGCTATGGGTTCATCAGCTGAAAGTCAGTCTGTAAACTAACTTTACGTAGTTTGTTGTTGATCTTGCTGTATATTTGTATACCATGTGCCACAATGTTGGTAGCAATCTTTTGTAGAGGTTTTTATGAATCTTTCATCGGTTTTTTTTAATATTCAGCTGGCGTATGAAGTTTTTGTGATTTGGGTTTTAAATCACTGGCGAGGCTTGTTTACGCTTCTTTTGTGTGGAATTTTATCTGTTTTGGGCTATTTTGCGCATCAAGCATATAAAGTTTCGGTTGAAGAAGAAGCGCACAAAGCATTTTTGTCTGTGACTCGCGTTGTGGGAGCTGAGGTTTCTGCAGAAGCGAAAAAAAATCCAGAAAAATTGCTTGTCGCTCAGCAGCAAAAAAATGAAGCGTTGCTTGCTGCTGCTGATTTGTTTTTGAATCAACATTCTGGCAGTGCATATGCACCTGCTGTTCATGGCTTTATCGCAAGAGCATATGAGTCTATGGATAAGCATGAAGAAGCACGTAACCATTTTTTGGCAGCAAAAAAAGCTTGTGCAAGTACAGATCTAAAGAATGTTTATGGTCTTTCGGTCGCCTTGATGGACTTGGATTCGAAAGATGAAGGCATTCGTGCGCAGGGTGTTTCAGAGCTCAAAGATTTGTGTGCCGATGAATCATCTAGTGTTTGCGATGCGGCGTTGTTTTATCTAGGTGAATATTTTTGGAAATTACAAAATTATCAAGAAGCGCGTTTGTGGTGGGGACAGCTGATTGTATCTACAAATAAAAAAACAACAGCGCTTGGGCTTACTCCTAAATCTTCATGGGCATCTCTGGCAAAAGAAAGAGTTGCATTGCTTGATTGTTAATATATTTTATTAGCGTATTTATAAAAAGACTCCGGAAAAACCGGGGTCTTTTTATTTGGAATAAGATGAAATGTGGACACCGTGGTGAATCTTTTTTTACTACTGTTCGAGAGATAAAAACATTCTTTTTTGGAGTTAATAAAAATGCGCTACGTTCCTGGTGAAGTTAAAAAAAAAATTGGAATGATTTTTCCTGGTCAAGGTACGCAATTTGTTGGTATGGGCAAAGAATTGTACGACCAAGAACGTATTGTGCAAGAAATTTTTGAAGAAGCTTCATTATGTCTTGATATTAACTTTGTTCAGATGTGTTTTGCGTCTTCAGAAAAAATTTTAAAGGAAACAATTAACTCTCAGACCGCTATTTTTGTTGTTTCTGCGGCTATTTATAAATTGTTAAGAGAAAAATATGGGATTGTTCCTGATTTGGTAGCGGGTCATTCGCTTGGTGAGTATTCTGCTATTCATGCTGTTGGTGGGTTGAATTTTCCAGATACGCTTTATTTGCTTAATAAGCGAGCAGCTATCATGGATCGATACATAAAAGAGCAAAATGGGTCAATGTTGGCGGTGCTTGGATTTTCAGAAGAAAAATTACGTATTATTTGCGCGCAATACGATCAGCCAGAAAACAATGAGCATGTGGCAGAAATTGCAAACTATAACTCATCATCGCAGATTGTTGTTTCTGGTACGACTGTTGAATTGCAGCATGTTAAGTCTGATGTTGAAATAATGCGTGGAAAAGCTGTTATGTTGCCGGTTGAAGGCGCCTTTCATTCTCGACTGCTGCGTGAGGCTGAAAATTTATTTTCAAAGTATCTTGTTAAAGTTGATTTTAAGCCGCTTGAGATTCCCTTGATAAATAATATTATGGCACAAAAAATTCAGACCCCGGTTGAAATTAAATTATCATTGGTACGCCAAACAAGTTCGCATATTTATTGGTGGCAAAGTATGCAATATTTTAAAGACATGGATATAATTATTGAGGTAGGACCAAACGATAAATTTGCAAAAATGCTTCGCAGAGAATGGCCAGATAAGCAAATTTTTTCGATAAACAGCACACAAGATATTGTGCGGTTGCTTGACGCGCTCAATAATTAACGAAAAAGTAAGAGTATTGTATGAATCAAAATGAAATATATGAGCGACTAAAAATTATTGTTGAACAAAAATTAGCGCCACAAAGAAAAATAGTTTTTTCAAATGATGCAACATTGGATTCATTAGGACTCGATTCTCTTGATCGAGTTGAACTTGTGATGTTGATCGAAGAGGATTTTGGTATTGCAATATCAGATGATGCTGCCGATTCTATAAAAACAGTTAAAGACCTTGTTTCTGTAATCGAACAATCTGTTTTAAAAACTGATTAAAAAAAGCCTGAGTTTTTCTCAGGCTTTTTTAGTATTTAGAAGATCCATTTTTTTGTAAATCAAGAACCTCAGAAAAGGTCTCAAGGTTTAACTCATACAAGGGTGATTCTTTTTCTTTCTCAGAATTGTAAAAATTCCTCATGTCTTTAAGCGTCTTATTGATTTCTTTGACATTACATCTTTTATTGTATTTATTTTTTCTGCGATTACTACGACGTTTTTTAGTTCTTTGTGCCGGTTGTTCTTCTTCATCGTTCGGATGAGTTACAACTGATGAAGTTGTTCCTAAAAGGATTATTAATAAATAACCTGAAATTTTTTTTATCATTTTGATTCCCTTTTTTTGTTTTTTAGTGAGTAATGCGTTTGTATAAATAATTTTATCAATTCGTAAATCTGTTTCGATAGGTTTTTATTGAACTGAAAATCTTTAATTTGCGCTGTTTTTTGAGTTGGGATTATTTAGTGGTGCGCCTAACAGGAGTCGAACCTGTGGCCTTGCAATTAGGAATCGCACGCTCTATCCTACTGAGCTATAGGCGCATCGGGTCAGATAATATAATAAAAAAAAGTGAGTGTATATCCATTAAAAGATAAAAGAGAAATGGTGCGCCCAGTAGGACTCGAACCTACAACCTACGGATTCGAAGTCCGGCACTCTATCCGATTGAGCTATAGGCGCACATACACTTATTTTTTACCAAAAATTTTAATTAAAAGATAGTCCTAACCATGATGTTTTGAGAAAAAGGGGTTTTGTAACCCCTTTTTTATAGTTCGGCTAGTTGTTTTTCGGGTGTTTTTTGAAAGTGGCCTGTTTCTTGCTCGAGTGCGTGTGCAACTCTGTACAATAATTCTTCGCAGAGCCTATTTCCGATGAATTGAAACCCAATCGGAAGACCTTCCTTGGAAAAACCACCAGGAATCGAAATTGATGGCAATCCTGCAATACAAATTGGAACACTGAAGTAGTCTGACATGTAAATAGCAAGAGGGTTTGCTTCAGCTTCGCCAAATTTAAATGGCAGCGTGGTCGTTGTTGGTGAAACAATGAGATCAACGTCCATAAATGCTACATCAAATTCGTTTCGAATCATTTGTCTGATGGTGTTTGCTTGGTCATAAAATTCACGATGTCCCGATGAAAGCACATAGTTTCCCATCATGATTCGGCGTTTTACTTCTGTGCCAAATCCTTCTGTTCTACTTTTTATAATCATGCTTTGCAAGTTTTCGTATTCTTTTGCGCGAGTTCCATAGAGTGTTGCATCAAAGCGTGAAAGGTTAGATGCGGCTTCTGCTCGGCTCAGAATGAAATAGAGAGTAACACCATGTTTGAGTGTTTTGTGTTCGATTGTTTTAATTTTACAGCCTAATTTTTCTAAAGCGGCAAGATTTTCTTTGAAGTTTGCAAAAATTTGAGGATCTATTCCTTCACCAGAAAGGGCTTCTTTGAAAACGCCGATGGTTAAATTTTCGGGCATTTTTCCATCAAGTTTTTTAGTGTAATCTTTTTTTGGTTCAGGAAGTGAGGTTGAATCTTTTGGATCGTGGCCAGATAGTGCTGACGCAATCAGTGCATTGTCGTATACGGTTCTTGTTATTGGACCCGCTTGATCAAGAGATGAACCAAATGCGATTAATCCGTATCGAGAAAAGAGGCCGTAGGTTGGATACAGTCCAACAAGGTTGCAAAAAGCTGCAGGTTGACGCACAGATCCACCAGTTTCTGTGCCAATCCCCCAGGGTACCATTCCGGCAGCAACTGCTGCAGAAATACCCGAAGATGAACCGCCAGGAGAGCGCGTAATGTCCCACGGATTTTTTGCAGCGCCAAATGCTGAATATTCGCCAGTACTTCCCATTGCAAATTCATCCATGTTGCCGATTCCAATAAATGGTGCGTTGTGTTCTTGTAGGTGTTCAATAATTGTTGCATTGTATGCTGCATGATGATTTCTCAGCATGTTTGAACCAGCATGATGAGGTTTTCCTTTTACCGCGATATTTGCTTTGATGATTCCAGGAATCCCTGCGAGTGAAAAGTGGCTAGAGTTATCGGTGGAAAGTTTTTCTGGTTCAAAAATATGAGTGAACGCATTAAGTTTTTCGTTTAGTTGCTGGGTTCTTTTTTGAAAAAAAGAAAGAGCTTCGTTTGCCGAAATAGATTTGTTTTTTATTTGTTCTTTAAGATCTTTGATTGTTGAAAATGGGTTCATGTTTATTCTTCCGGGGTTTCAAGAATGCTTGGAACGGTAAAATAATTACTTGTTCTGAGTGGAGCTTGTTGAAGAATAAGTTCCACGTCTTTAGGAATTACTTTATCTTCACGAAAAACGTTTACTCTGTTGGTCGAGCTTGGATCGCTTATTGTTGAAATTTTCATAATTTCATTAATGTGGACGATAAATTCTCTGAAGTCTTTACCAAGACTATCTATTTCTTTGTCCGAAAAAGAGAGCATGCTGAGCTCTGCAAGTTTTAAAATTTCTTCGCGTTTAATGTCCATTGTTTCCTCTGTTAAGCACAGTTATTTTTTATAGTTCAAATATAGAAGGCTTTTTCCAAGCAATAATCAAAAGTCCAATAATGTGGGGAACTGCAACAGGGATTACAAAATAATCTGCAATATTCCACACAAAAGACACATTTGAAATTGTTCCCCAGAAAACAAAAAGAGCTGTAAAGATATAGTATCCATAAAGCCATTTATTTCGGGTTATGTACAAGAAGCATTGAGTACCATTGTAGCAGTTTCCAAGAATCGTTCCAAATGCAAATAAAAAGGCACAGATAAAAAGAAGAATGGTGCCGGAAGATCCGTAATATGAAACAAGGATTTTATTAAAAATCGTTATGTCATAGACCGTTGAAGGGTCTTTCCATACGTCGCACACGAGAAGTGTGAGGCTTGAAAGTGTGCATAAAAAACCGTTCATGTAGTCGGCGATAGTAGCCAAAGAAGCTTGATTAGCAGGTGAGCTTGAAGTTATCGAATGTGGAAAAGTGCTGGTTCCTGTTCCAATTTCATTTGCTTGTACGGCTCTTGCAAATCCCCATCTAATCATTGTGGCATAGCCAAATCCAGCAAGTGCTCCTGCCCCAGTATGTGGTGATAAAAAGTTTTTAAATACCAAGATTGCGATTTCGGGCAATTTGTATGTGTTACAAAGAATGATCCACAGTGTTGCAGCGCTGTACAAAATAAACATGATTGGAACCATGATATTGCTTACTTTGCTAATTAAATCGAGCCCTTTTACTAAAATAAAAAAACTTGAAGAGACGATTAAAAGTCCACTTAAAATTGGTGATATTCCTTTTTCAGTAAGAAGCGTTCCAAGGGTGTTTGACTGACTCATTGACCATGCAACAAGCAGAAGGCTGCCAAAAAACGCGTATAGGTAGGCCCAGGGCTTTCCAAGCTCTGTTTCAAGGTAGATCATTGGTCCGCTGGTTTCACTTTTTGATTGTTTTTTGTAAAACACAGAAAGAAATACTTCGGTGAAGGTTGTCGCGCTTCCCAGAAGTGTTCCGAGTAAAAAGCCAATAAGTGTTCCAGGTCCGCCGTACCCAAGTGCAACAATTGGTCCCATGATATTTCCAATACCAACCGTTGTGGAAACATTTATAGCAAGAGCGCTGAGTGGTGGAAGTTCTTGTGAATTTTTTGTATCAGCAGAACACAAAGAATTATTAAATATTTTTTTAGAACACAAAGAATTATTAAATATTTTTTGTACAATCGAAAGACAGCGAAATTGAATTCCGCGAGAAAGAAGGGTGAGTATACCGCTTACTACAAAGATGAGAATAAATGGACCTGTTAATAAAAAATCAAAAATGTTTTCAAAAAAAATCATACGTTATTCGCTTTAAATTTTTTGTTTGAGCCACGATGATCCACGGACTCTCAGCAAAAATAAAATAGCCATGATTGCGGTTGTTGTGTAGTACAAACTGTAGATTGTGACAAACCGAACATCTGCATCAAGGCCAGGGATCATGGAGATAATTGTAGTTGCCGGGAGAAAAAAGCCAAGACATGCAAACGATCTTATTATCATAACTCGTTTAACATCTCCTGCGCCACGTAGTGCAGAGGCAAAAATTATTTGAATTGCATCGATAGACAAGAACAGCGTGAGTAGATATGCCGTTGGTTTAATAAAAGGATCAAGTGCGTGAGAGGGGTCTAGCCTTGTGGTAAATGCAGAAAGATAGAGGTTGAGTCCAGCCATGGTAAGTGCTGTCATGCTAATACAGATACCTAGGATTTTGTATAAATTGTTTCTCGCTCCTTCTGGGTTATCTTCACCAATATTATTGCTGACGATAAATGTAGTAATTTGTGCAAATGCTAATGATCCGATAAGTCCCCAGCGTTCAAGGTTTCTAATAATTTCTGATGCGGCAAGTGTAGCTTCTCCACCAAAGGCAATCATTTTTCCAAGCCAAACGAGTGCAAGTGCGAGCATGCCTTTATCGATAACAACTGGTAGGCTGAGTTTGAGTAATCGAAGAATTTCAGTAGGATTAATTTTTTTAAAAAAAGTTCCATCAAAGTATCGCGAATATTCTTTTGAAAAAAGGAGAATTGCGGCAGCAATAGCTGTTGCTGCTACGTAACGAATTAACGATGCGAGTGCAGATCCGGTAAGAGCGAGAGCTGGAACTTTCCAGAATCCATAAATAAGTAAATAATCGGATACGATAAAAAGAGCGATTGTTGCGATGTTGATGTAGAGTGGAGTTTGAGTGTTTTTTATTCCTTTAAAAAAGCCTAAAAAAGCTTGAAATAAAAACATGAACGGAATCGTTACGGCTTGAACTTTTAAATATTTTAAGCCGAGGGGAATCATTGTTTCAGGAACACCTAAAAAACGGTAAACATATTCTGCGCCAAAGAAAAAAAGGCAGCACAAAATAAGTCCAATTATTCCTGTGGTCCACAGAGCATCACTTAGTCGAGAGCCACAATTTTGTGGTTCTTGTGCTCCATTGTGTCTGCCGATAAGAGCTATTGATGCAACAGGGATTGATTCTGCAAATTTCATCAAAAAATGGATTGCACGAGTTGCAGCTCCAAGCGCTCCATAAAGCGCGTTTGATTGGAGAGAAGCTACAAACCATGAATCCAAAAAAAGTGGAAGCACGGTTAACAAGATCAAAGAAATCGCCTCAGGTGTCCAGTATGAAAAAAGGGTTCCGGCAGATTCACTTGTTTTAAGAATCGTATTTTTTTCATCAAAATTGATTTTATGTGAATTCATAAACTAACCCCTAACATATGACAAGATTTTTCATGACATATTGTTTTGCAGAACTCGGGGTAACGTAACTGAAATAATAGGTAATGGCAAGCGTGCAGGACTCTTTATTCGTCAGATCCATCAGAGTCGTCAGAGATCGATCCCATCTTGCGAGCTCGCGCTTCTTCGACTCGAATGTGGTGTTGAATTCGTGCTAATTGTGCTTTACCAAGAAGTTCTTCTCTGCTGCGTGGAGAAAAAAGTTCTGAAGCTTCTAATGCTCTTTCTGTACCGGCTTCGATTCTTCCTGTGACTCTTGCGCGACGTTCTACAAGGGCTGCAGCCGCAGCTTTTGCGCGAATTTGCTCTTCGGCGATTTTTTTAATAGTTAATGCGTTTAGTCGGTCACGATCTTTTTGCATTATTTTTGCAGCAGCAATATCTGCGCGCATTTCATCGCTCATTTCGGCGATTCTGCGAGAATCTCTTTTGGGACTTGCCAAAAAATCTTCTAATGTTGTTTCGTCATCTTCTATTTCATCAAAAAGCGTCTTTGCTTTTCTTGTAAGAAGACGAGCCGCTCTTTCTTTTTCGGCTTTGAGGGCAGCTTTTCGTTCTTTTCGAGTAAATGTTGTTTCAACACCAGGTCGAATTGAATATTTTGAACTGGTACGAGATAGTGATGTGGATGAGGTACTGGATGCTCCGCTACCGTAAGTTATAGAAGGAAGGTGTTTTCCATCGTCTCCATGAAGAGAGTCAAAACTGTCTTCATCAGAATGTGTTGCGGCGTATGTTCGTGCGGCATCAAGCTTTTTTTTTGATTTGGGCAGAGCGGTGATCGTTGGTTTTATGAAAGGCCCTTTTTTTTCTTTTTTTGGAGCAGATAAATATGAACTTAGTGAGCAAAAAATGACGATAATAAAAAAATTACATAATTTCATGGGGCATCAACGCAAGAAGGAAAGCGCGTATGATTTATGCTACAGAGAGAATTTATAATAACTCAAGAATGTTATATGGTGCGCCTGACAAGATTCGAACTTGTGACCTACGGATTAGAAATCCGTTGCTCTATCCTGCTGAGCTACAGGCGCACAATCTTTAAACTGGTCGGGGTGGCCAGACTTGAACTGGCGACCCCTCGCTCCCAAAGCGAGTGCGCTACCAACTGCGCCACACCCCGAAGACCATACCTTGATTTGAAAGATGGGGTGAATGACGGGGCTCGAACCCGCGACCCACGGAACCACAACCCGTTGCTCTACCGACTGAGCTACATCCACCATATTCACCTTAAACAGGCGACATGTTTTTAATTATACGGAGTTTTCTTTAAAATAAAAGTACTTTTATTCGATTTTTGCCACATTTGTTGGAGAATCCGTCATTAAATGCTGTTTAAGGAATGTTAATGTTGCTTCTCTGCTTTGTAATTCAGCAGGTTTGCTGCATTTTCCCAGGTCAATTAATGAAATTGCATTTACGCCCGCTTGAATTTGAACGTTAAGCGCGATGTCTTCTAATCGTTTTTTGGAAAGATCTGCTTTGCTAAATGTTTGTTTTTCTCCTTTTTCACGATCTTTCTCTTGTTTTGTTTCTAGTTCAGCTTGCTTTTTTTGCACTTCTTTATCGATTTGATGAGCAAATCCAGGAAATTCATTTTTTTCTAATTTTTCAACTTCATTTGCTGTGATGTGGTGTTTAAGCGAAGTTTCTTTGCCATAAAATTCATCGATCCATTTTAATTCTGCTTCTGGAATTGTTTTTGGTTTGATCAAAAGATCAGGAGAGATGCCTTTTGCTTGGATCGATGAGTTATTTGGCAGGAAGTACAATTCTGTTGTTTGCTTGAGTGCACAGCCATTGCTGAGCGGAATTACTTTCTGAACAGATCCTTTACCAAAGCTTTGAGTTCCAAGGATAAATACTGAAAGGTTGCTGTTTTCTTGAGATGAATAATGCCTTAAAGCTCCTGCTAAAATTTCTGATGCAGAAGCAGTAAAATTATTGATTAAAATGACGATTGGCAGATTTTTTTTCAGAACAGGATCTGTTTTTGTTGCATATTTACCGGTAATGGCATTCTTCTGATCTTTTGTGATAACAACGGTTGAGCCTTTTGGGAGAAAGAGGCTTGCGATTTCTACTGCCGCTTCTAAAACACCCCCGGGATTGGAGCGCAAATCGAGAATGAGACCTTTGCAGTCATTTGAGTTTGCGGTTTCTAAGAGTTTTCGCATTTGCTGAGGGGCAAGTTCGGTAAACATTTTAAGTGAAAAATAATAAATGTTTTGATCTTTAAAGTGATAGCAGTGTGAACTTTGTTCTTTTATAACATCGCGTTTGACTTCAAACTCAAGAGGTTTTTTGTCGCGCAGTACTTTGAGTTTTACTTTTGTTCCAATCGGTCCTTTGATTTTTGCAATAACTTCATCTGAGGAAAGTCCACGTAATTTTTCGCTTGCAACTTCAACAATTTTATCGCCAGCAGTAATGCCAGATTTTTGAGCCGGTGAATCATCAAGAACATCGACAATTTGAAGCGCATCGTCTTCGTTGGCTTTTGCAATAATACTTACACCCACACCGCAAAATTGACCTGAAGTTGTTTCTGAGACTTCTTCAAAGTTTGGAATAAATGCTGAGTGGGCATCAATACTGGAAACCCCTGCTTTGAGCATTGTTTGCATAAAGCTAGAAAAATCAACTTTTCTAAATGATTGTTTTTCAACTAAAGAAAGTACCTCAGCGGTTGTGTTGAGCCAGCGGTGCATCGAAGCTTCGTGTTCTTTTTCATTAAATGAAGGGTTTGTATTTTTTTTGGAATGTCCAATGGGAAGAGCAAATGTCATTTTGAGTAAAAACAAGCCAGTTACTATTTTTTTTATCATGAGAAAAAACCTCGTGTCAGGAAAATAATCGGGCTCAGTTTAAATTATGCGATAAAAATTTAGTAAGTATTTTCTATGTTTACTGGGTATTGAGCCATGGACAATGAGGTTTTTTGTAAAGATGTTTTTAAAGAAAGTAATGGTGTTGTTATGAGTGAAATTTTAAATTAACGAAAAAGCCATGAAAACTTTTCTGACAGAGCCTTCAATAAATCAGATCCCTCTCGCCCACCGCTTTCATAGGGTGAGGGGAGAGCGTCTCGTTGAATAACAACTGGCCGGGGATCGTCGAGTAGTTCTGCAAAGTGGCCTTCTTGGTGTAGGCGCGCATGCATTGCTCTTGTTACCGCATCGATAAGGCCCTGCACTTTTGTATCTAGTGCTGTTACGTGTTCATTAAGTCTTCTGATTTCTTCTTCTTGTGATCGCGTTTTTTCAGCTAAAGCTTCTTCTTCTTCTGTTAAAAAGACAAGTTTTTTACTTATTCCATCGCTAAGTGTTGAAAGACCAAGTTGGTTTTGCTCAAGAGAATCTACTCGAGGTGAAAGTTTGAGAACATCTTTTTTTGTTTCGTTTATCGAAGAATCAAGTTCGCTTTCTTTTTTTTCTACGGCGTGAAATTTTTTTTGTATAGAAGTTACTACTGCTTCATGGTTTTCCCATACAAGGTATGTAATTATCAAGCTTGCAATTACACCTGCAATTATAAAAAATTCGGTTGAGTAGGTTGTTTTTGTATTTTCTGTAGGCGATTCTTTTTGATTTTTTAAAAAGGTAGAGCGAGTTAATGTTTGTCCAGAGCTGAGCAACAGCATATCTAATGATTTTAAAACATTTGTAAAAAAGAGCATTGGAGTTGAAAGCTGCGCAGAATGTTTTTTGCAGATGTCTTTTATTAGTTTTTTTACCACCATTTGGTATGCAAAATCTGATCTACAAAACAGTTTATTGGAAAGAGCTGTGATGTATTGATCGGGGGAAATTTTTTTCTGCAGCGCATGAAGTCGAATGACTTTTTCTGTTGCAGCGGTTAACAATTCTTTATTTGTGGCCGCGAAAAAGGGCGCTGTGGAAAGCGCCCCTAAAATACATAAAAATTTACGAATGAAAGCGTTCATTTTTTCTGCAATGATGGAACAAGCATAATTCCTGTTGCATAGTGTACTTGTCGACCATCTTGCTTGCATACTAAAATTAATTTTTTTCTACTGAGCTGCATTGTAGGCAGCTTTTCGCGTAATAATTCTTCGCAGCGTTCTTCTGAAATATTTTTTGGATATTGATTGAAAACAAGAAATGCAGGTTTCTTTGAAAGCAGACGTGAACTTAAATGAATCAATGTTTCGATATCATCTTCGAGTGAAAATGTTTCACCGTCTGGACCGTGTCCATATGCTGGTGGATCCATGATGATACAATCGTATTTTGAACCACGTTTGATTTCTCGATTAAGAAACGTGATGACATCATCTTTGAGCCAGCGAATTTTTGATTCTTCAATATCAGAAAGTTTTTGACTTTGTTTGCCCAGAGCAAGCGCACTGGTCGATGAATCGATGTGGCACACATCTGCACCCGCAGAAGCAGCTACCAGCGATGCTGCTCCAGTGTATCCAAACAGGTTAAGCACCGAGCATGAGCCATGATTTTTTATGTGACTGGCAACGCGATGAGCAATCCAACTCCATTGTTCAGCATGTTCAGGAAATAACCCAACTTGTTGTGATGACTCGGTGTTGAGTGCGAAAATAATTTTCTTTTCTTCGCCATTAAGTGAAAAGGTATAACTTGTTGTCCAAGGTTCAGCAAAATCATCACTTGGTCGTACGATGAACTGTGTTTTGTGCGGAATGATTTCACAGGTTGCGGTGTCCCAAAGATTTGGCGCTTTTTTTTCGCTGTCAGCAAAGGTTGTTTCTGGTCTGATGATTAGGTTGTTTCCAAATCGTTCTAGTTTTTCGTAATCACCATAATCGAC
Organism: Candidatus Dependentiae bacterium; assembly: GCA_016871815.1. Taxonomy (NCBI): domain Bacteria; species Candidatus Babelota bacterium. The sequence goes on along the minus strand of VHBT01000017.1, from coordinate 1,613 downwards.
AAGTTCGTAGTCGATGAAAAAATTTCTAGCTTTTTCGGTATTATTTTTCTTCTTTTGCTCGGGTGAGTTTTCCACGTTTTTCTCGCTTATTTAAAGGGTGTTTTGACACGCATAGTTCTTTGAGCTGCTGAGGCGACACATGAGTGTAAATTTCGGTTGTTGTAAGGCTATTGTGCCCGAGAAGTTCTTGGACAACTCGCAAATTGGCACCGTGGTTTAAAAGGTGCGTTGCAAAAGAGTGACGAAGTTTATGGGGCGTTAAAGGCCTATCAACCGGTAAGCATGCGCGAAAGCGTTCGCACACTCGCTGAACAGATCTTGGGGTTAGCTGCGTTCCTGAATGATTAATAAATAGAATACCATGATCACGAATATCGGCAAGTAAGGCGTTTCGTTCTTGGGTCATATACAGTTGAAGCTTTTTTTTTGCCGAATCATTAAAAAGAACAATCCGTTCTTTTTTGCCTTTTCCCTTAATTTTTATTGTTTTTTCCTGAAAATTGATGTTTTCTACCCGCATTTCAGATAGTTCTGAGGAGCGAACACCGGTCGCATATAAAATTTCCATAATCGCCCGGTCTCTGAGGGGGTGAGAGCTTTTGAGTTGTTCGTCGGTGATTGAGTCAAGAATGGTTTCCATTTCTTGTTCGCTTAGAACCGAAGGGAGTTTTTTATCGATTCGAGGGGATTTGACATCAAATGTTATCTCTATTCCCACGCCTTCAAGGTATTTTTTGAATGTTCGAATGGTGGAAAGTTTGCGCGCAAGTGATGGTTTGCTGAGCTTTTTATAAAAAAGAGCCACAATGAATCGTTGAATTATTTCGTCAAAACTGAGTTTATTTTCTTTTTCTGTGGTGTTGATTCGTGTCCAAAAGAGTTCAATTTGTTCAAGATCACTGCTGTATGCTCGAAGAGTGTGTTTGGAAAGATTGCGTTCTGCGTTTAATGTTTCGATAAATTTTTTTTGATGTTCTAAAAAAAGTGCAAAATTCATAGTTTTTTGGGTTTTATGAGCTATTTGGATACAGGTTACCTTACTGAGGGTTTGTTGATTTGAAAATGGTTTACTTTATGATTAATGCAGTAGCAACAGATTTAAGCTCTTTTTGACATGAAATTCGACTTTAATTCATTTTTTTTATATTCCAAAGTGCATACGGCTCAATTTGTCCCAACAATGAGTGATGTGATGGTAAATACGTTTGGCAAGGATCCATTTGTCTTGCTGATGTCTTGTTTGATTAGTTTGCGAGCAAAAGATCGTGTAACGACAGGTATTTGTCAGAAACTGTTTAGCGATGCCCCAACTCTTGAATCTTTAAGGGAATTGCCTCGTAGTGATTTAGAAAAACGGCTTTTTTCTGTTGGTTTTTATAAGGTTAAGGCTCAAACGTTACACAACGTCTGTGATTTTTTGATTGAACGCTTTCAGGGCAAGGTGCCATTAACAATGGAAGAATTGCTTGTAATTCCAGGGGTTGGCCGGAAAACGGCAAATTTGGTCTTGGGTATGGCTTTTGATCAACCATCAATTTGTGTTGATGTTCATGTACACAGGATCGCAAATGAGCTTGGTTGGGTAAAAACAAAAACGCCGGAAGAAACAGAGC